>CACZPD010000190.1 GCA_902782955.1 uncultured Erysipelotrichaceae bacterium | reverse complement strand
TCAGTCATCGACCATTTCGCCGGTCATATCGCATTCATTGATGTCATGCGGAACATGTCTGTATCGTGCGACTGCGAAGGAAAGGGCGCTGAGCCGGTCGTGACGCCGGATATCGGCATCGTGGCGTCTTTGGATATCCTTGCTGCGGACAATGCCTGCGTCGATATGCTGTATGCACTGCCGGAGAACGGCGGACAGGCGATGATCAGGCGCGCGGAATCCCGCCACGGTTTAAGGCAGCTTTCCTACATGAAGGAACTCGGTATGGGCAATGACCGTTACACGCTGATCGACATCGATCATGACGATGCGGTGATCACGGCAGCGGAAGCGGTGAAGGACATTGCACCGGGCTGGCGTCCGGATGCCTACAATACTTTCCCGGGCAGAAATCAGCTGAATTGATCTTTCGGGAACAGGCCGCGCAGAGTTTCCTTTGCTGCGCGGCTTTTCTGAAGAAAGTTTTTTTTCAGAAAACACTTGCTTTTTTGCGCTTTATTGTATATAATGCCTTTTGTCGCTTTTGAAAGCACGTAGCGCTATCGCCAAACGGTAAGGCAGCGGACTCTGACTCCGTTATTTTCCAGGTTCGAATCCTGGTAGCGCTGGAAAGCAGAAAACCGCAGCGGATGAACCGCTGCGGTTTTTTTTGCCTATATACTTGACATGTATTTATATATATGATACTTATATATGTAAGAAGGAGAACTGTCATGTCTGATAACCAACATACCTTTGAAGCCTATTTTAAAAGAGCCGCTTCGCCTGTGATCGTGCTCTCCGTTTTAAAGGAGCGGCCGATGTACGGGTATGAGATATCAGCCGCTGTCCGGGAGAGAAGCGGAGGACGGTATACGCTTTCCGTGATGTACCCGATCCTGGATTCGCTGATGGCGGGCGGCTATATCGTCGAACATGAAACGATCATCGTAAACGGCCGCGCCCGCAGATATTATGCGGTCACTTCCGCAGGAAAAGAGTATCTGAAGCAGGTCGTCGATGATTTTGAGCGGCTATCTGATGTATTTCATGCATTGACACAGGAGGATGGGGATCATGAAGAAGAATAGGATCCGTGCAATCGAGGATTACCTGGGGCAGGTGGGTGAGCATCTTCAGGGAAGCAGATCGGTCCGGAAGATGCTGCTCTCAAGACTGGGGGATGAACTGTATGAAAAGAACTATGACGGCCAGACGACAGTCGATGATCTGATCAGAGAGATCGGAAAGCCCGAGGATACGGCGCTGGTGCTTCTGGAGTCGGTCCCGCGGGAAGAACTGCTGAACATACGGAAACGGATCATCCAGATCGTGCTGGTCACGGCAGCGTTGGTGCTGCTGGGCGCCGGAGTCGTACTGGTGCTGCTTTCCAGAGACAGGGGCAATCTGGTCTTCAACAAGAACATTCCGACAAAAGAGCGGGTATACCGCAATTCCGTTCTGACAGCGTTTGAAAGCGATGTTTCCAGAGAGGATATCCGGAAAGCCTGGGGCAGGCCGGATCTGTCGCGGCCCGGCTTCAACTGTTGGAGCTACAGGGATACGCACCTGATCGCTGCGTTTAAAGACGCCATTGTGCCAGAAAATAAAATGAATCTGATCTATTTCATGCCGACATTCCGATCGCCTGAATACACCGTGGTCTCCGCGGATCACGGCGATATCACGCTGGTCAGGACATGGGAGGGAACGAAATACAGCGTCTCATTCCGGATGGATGACGTGCTGCTTCTGCAGGAGGAGAAGCTTTCTCCGGGAGACAGGATCGTGCTGGAATACGACGGGTTTGCCCACCGTTCGTCGGAGGGAAATGACGGCACGCAGGCGGAAACGTTTTTGCGCATCTTCGGCGTCTATAAAACAGCCGAATCTGGGACCGCACCGTCAGGGGAAGAAAAGACGGAAATCCTGCCCGAAGCCGAATCCAGGGATTACAGCGAGCTGATGTCCACGGGAATCGTCATGCTGGTGATCGGTCTGCATATTCTGGTGTCCTGGCTGATCGGCAAGATCTTAAGACTCTGCGGCTACAGGCGCTCCTGGCTGTCCATCCTGCCTTTTATGAATTTCATCGTGCTGGCCGCAGCGCTGACTTCCCGTAAAAGGAGAAGCCTGAAAGCCGGCAATGCTTCTGCGGACGGGCCGGACAGCCCGGAGGTGGATGAAGACGGACTCCTGGGTTATATCATGGCGGTCGGAAGAGGAGACGGGGGCAGGAATTAAACCTGCCCCTGACCGGTTCTGTACTTCAGTTCAAATACGATCTGTACCTGTCCGTGCTCCCGGAAGATACGCCCGTAAGCGCCGGAGATGATCGGCATCTGCGGCGGAATGTGACCGATGTCGAGGTCCATCAGGATCGGGACGTTTAAGTCTTCCAGGACATCGAGCACCGCATTGTACTGGTTCAGCCCGTCGAAGGTGGTCTGGCCCATGCACAGCGGACGGCCGAAGAGGAAGCCCTTCGCGGTCTCGAACCAGCCCGCATGCTTCAGGATCCAGAGCGCGCGGCGGATGCCGTAGACATTGAAATCACAGGCTTCCAGGAACCAGACGACACCGTCCTCTTTATAACGCTCGTTGAAGGCGCGGACCCGGTCGTAGCAGGTGCCCGGATACATCGTCAGAAGATCAAGGCAGCCGCCTAAAAAACGGCCTTCGATCGGGATGCCGTCCCATTGATAGCAGGAGATCATCGAGGGCTCCGTGAACGAGAATGGCGCGACCGGGTCTTCCTGCTCCGGAAGATCGGTCGGCTGATACTTTTCAAACGAGTGGGAGAAGAGCGCGCCGCCGGTCAGGAAGCGGTAAAAATCCTTCGCGGAAGCATCCATCGGCGTCCGGCCGAAGGTGCCGAAGCAATAG
>CACZPD010000189.1 GCA_902782955.1 uncultured Erysipelotrichaceae bacterium | reverse complement strand
TTATCTCCCAGTACGGAGTTGAACAGGTCGGAAACTTTGTTCTTGTATACAGGCAGATAGATCGATCCGATGATCAGCACCAGGGAAAGTACTGCGTTCAGAAGCCGGATGAACCAGTTCCTGCGTGACGCGATCGATGTGAAGATGCCGCTCAGTGTAACAATGGAAATCAGTGCCGCCAGCAGGAACCAGCTCCACCGTTTCGGGAACATGGGCATCGTGTAGAAGCACCAGAAGAATAATCCTGCGGATATCAGCAGCAGAAACCATAGGAACTGCGCGTTGACGTATCTTTTTTTACGTGTTTTTTTCGCTGTCATATTTAAAACCTCAGTTAGCTATCGTGTGATGCGCTGTCGGACTGCCTTCGGAAAGGGGCAGGAATACATAACCGTTATCCAGTCCCCACAGGATAATGCGTTCCACAGCGTTGACGGAAAATCCCTTGACATCATGCTGAAGCACGACGGAAGGATAACCGCGTTTCGAATTCGCCTGAATGGCGGAAACCACATTATTATACACTGTTTCCGTATTTGTGGTAGTCCCTGCATCACCGCTTGTGACATTCCAGTCAAAATAGACGTAACCCTTGTTCTGCGCCTGTGCGGCAAGGCGTGTCATAATGCCGCTGTTGTAGGATGCGCTGACGGTATTTGAGGAACCGCCGGGGAACCGGAAAAGTGTTGAACGCTTTCCGGTCATCTTTTCGATCACGTCATTCTGGCGGTTGAAATCTGCCCAGTAGGCATCTTCAGAAGCGTAGATCTGGGCATAGTTGTGTGTGGCGGAATGGACCGCTACCGTATGACCTGCCTGTGCTTCCTTTGTCATGCAGTAGGCATATGCCGGATAGGCACTGGTTGTAAAGAATGTTGCTTTGACTTTGTATCTGTTCAGGATCTCCAGCAGCTGTTCCGTGTACTGGCCGGGTCCGTCGTCAAAGGTCAGATAGATCAGTTTCGATGCGTCCGCATATTTGGAGGCGTCATTGACCGGCCGCGGTTTTACATGCACGATCCTGACGGCTGTGGATTCATTTCCCCATGAATCCTTTACCCGGTAGGTCAGTTTATAATCCCCGTCAACGGAAGTGTCGACGGAACCTTCGACAGTCACCTTGTCTGTAACATCACCGTCTGCGTCATCCGATGCGGAATAGGAATCATGGAACGGAGTGCCGTTGTAATAGACCAGTTCCTTTCCGCCGTCGAGCGTGATGACCGGTCCGTTCCTGTCATCATAGACGATCTCACGTGTCATCTGCGCAGTATTGCCGGAAGAATCGGTTATGGTGTAGTAAACAAGACCGTCTTCCTCCTTTGTCTCCACTTTCTCCGTCAGATCCCCGTCGTGATTGTCGACACATGTGTAGCCTTCTTCCTTGTACGGGTGATTCGGCAGGGTATAGTAATCATCGATACTGTTGAGATGGATCACCGGCGCAGTGGTGTCTTCCACGATCACTTCGCGTTTTGCTTCTCCGTGCCACAGCCAGAGATCTGCTTTATATGTGATCCAGCTTGTGCCGAGTTTCTCTGTATCCGGTTCTCCTTCCGTTATGACAGGCAGACTGTGCCGTACAAAGGAAAGAATTGTTCCTGTAAATACAGCCTCCGCGCCTTTCTCTTCATATGTATCGGGAAACTCGATCCGCTGCGGATCATCTCCATGCATCGTAATAACGACCTGCCACCGGTTGATTCCAAAACAGAAAACCAGTACAGCAGCTATCAATAACGCCGCGATCAGGACGATCCGGCTTTTTTTCTTTTTTGTTTTACTCATGCCGATATTATATGCTCATTTTCGGAAAAAACATCCCGATAATGAAAAATTAAAAAATAGCAGGGGATACCCTGTTATTTTTTCTCGAAGAAATCTTTTGCTTTTCCGATCAGCTCTTCGCCGAGATTCTTTGCGTCGGATGTAAGCCTGGTGATATCATCCTTATCAAATTTCCCGTCTTCACCGACGATGCCTTTTACAAAAGCTGTTTCCTTCAGTCCGGCAACGATACGGTCAAGATCATCTTTGGAGAGCTTTCCGTCATCACCGAGAATCTTCCGCAGCACTTCATTGTTCTTGGCGATCTCTGCCAGTTTTTCCGGCGCTTTTTTGATCTCTGCCAGTGCTTTCTGGACATATTCTTCAATCTTGATTTCAGCCATATGATTATCCTCCTGTTATCTACATTATACGTTCAAAACAGGAAATGAAAAAGGGCAATGAAAGACAGAAACGATACATTTATTTTTCGCCGGCATGATACAGCCGCTCTGTCTGCGATTCATCGTATACGCTGATTCCGTTCTGCTTCAGCAGGGAGGCGCATACACCGTCTCCTTCCGTCAGGATACCGCGGAATGATCCGTCATAGATCATGCCGCATCCGCAGGACGGGCTTTTTGACTTCAGTACGGCGGTATCGATCCTGTTCAGCTCTGCGGTTTCCAGCGCGATGAGGGCACCTGTGCGGAATGCCCCGGTAACATCTTTTCCTTCACGGTTTATGACACGGTCTCCCCTGATCTCAGAGGGGATGCGCGGTGTCGGAAGCCCTCCGCTCTGTTCCGGACATACCGGTATGAGTATATGCTGTTCTGCCAGTCTGATCACCGCTTCCGACGGGCAGCGTTTCCCGTCATACCGGCAGGGAAAGCCGAGCAGGCATGCGGATACAAGTATTTTCATCTGATTTCTCCATTCCAGCACATCATAGTCAACAGGACATGTTTTGTAAATAAAGTATGCATAATTCATGGTTTCTGTCCTACAGTTTTTTCCGCGGAGAGTGTACAATAATATGCAGGTACAGGAGGAAATCCTATGAAGAACAAAATCATTACCATCAGCCGTCAGTACGGAAGCGGCGGAAGCGGTATCGGACGCCGTTGTGCGGAGCTGCTCGGGCTGGATTACTACGGCTCCCAGATCATTGCCCAGATCGCCGATGAGAGCGGATTTGATTTCAACTATATCCGTGACAACAGTGAGAACGCGGATGGAGGCGGATTCTTCGCGGCAATGATCGCTCCGGATTTTTACTCATACTCCAACCGTGATGAGATCTGGAAACTGCAGTGCAGGATCATCAGCGATATCAGCGAAAAAGGACCCTGCATTATCGTCGGAAGATGCGCGGATTATATTCTGAAGGATAAAGCAGATCTCTTCCGTGTATTTGTCTACGCCGACAAGGAAGACAGGATAAAGAGGATCACGGAAGTATATCATGAAGGCGGAGATAATCCGGAAAAGCATATCCGTGATAATGACAAGAGAAGACAGGCGTATTATGAGATCTATACCGATCAGAAATTCGGTGATTACCACAACTACGACCTGTGCCTGAACAGTTCAACACTCGGTATTGAAACATGTGCGCAGATGATCGCCGAAGGATACCGTAAAACAACAGAAGAGTAATTACCGGCCATAAACAGGACGAAGTCTGACAGGAGGGAATCATGGCATATCAGCTCTGGGATCTTTTGCAGGATCTGAAAACAAACTACAAATGGGTGGAACTCTCACACGAAATGACAACAGACAGCCCGTACTGGGCCGGTATCCCGGAAGGATCCGTCGAACTGGGCAAAACCGTTTTTGACTGGGGCAACCCGATGCTGGAATGTCTGATCCAGACTTTCAAATTCCCGGGACAGTTCGGGACACATATCGATTTTCCCGGTCATTTTGTCAAAGACGCACCGCTTTCCGAGAAGTACTCTTCCGAAAGCATGCTGTATCCGCTTTGCGTGGTCGATATCACAGACAAGGTAAAAGAGGATGTCCATTACGCGGTAAAGAAAGCAGACCTGGAAGCGTATGAAGAAAAATACGGACGCATTCCGGACGGCGCGTTTGTTGCCCTGCGTACAGACTGGTATAAAAACTGGCCGGATATGGATAAGATTTCGGGAATTGCCGAGGACGGCAGCGAGAATTTCCCCGGATGGTCACTGGAAGCCCTGAAGTTCATCTATGAAGAAAGAAACGCAGGTGCGAACGGACATGAAACACTGGATACCGATGCTTCGGCAGAAGCTGCCAAAGCAGGTGATCTGGCATGTGAGAGATATGTGCTGGCACAGGGGAAACTGCAGATCGAAGTGCTGAAGAATCTCGACCGGGTAGCCCCGGCAGGCGCACTGCTGATCGCCGCATGGCCCCGCTTCAAAGGCGCAACGGGACTTCCCGCACGTGTTGTTGCCATTACCCCTGAACAGTAAAAGAAAACAGCCGGATTCATGGGAATTCAAAACAGAAACTGCTTATGATCAGTTCTCTGTTTTTTCTTTCGGAACAGTCCATGGGAAAATCCGTGACGATATGAGAAAATAGAAGAGATAGAAACAGGAGAAAGACATGAACGAAAATATCACAAAGAGAAACAGGCTTCTGGCACAGAAAGTCATCAAAGGCCTGCAGTCCCGCAATATGAGCGGTTATTATGCCGAAAACAAGGAAGAGGCTCTCAAATTGGCCCTGTCCATGATCCCGGAAGGAAGCACTGTTACGATGGGCGGCGGTATGAGCGTGCATGAGATCGGCCTGAGCAATGCTTTAAAAGAAGGAAACTATAAATTTATTGACCGGGATCAGATGGAGGACAAACGGGCAGCGATGCTGCTGGCATATGACGCGGATGTTTATCTTGCAAGCACCAATGCCATGACGGAAGACGGCGTGCTGATCAATATTGACGGTAATGCGAACAGGGTATCTGCCCTGGCGCAGGGGCCGAAGAAAGTACTGCTGATCGTCGGTATGAACAAGGTCTGCATTGATGTGGACGCAGCTATGAAAAGAGCGAGAAATGTGGCGGCGCCGATCAATGCGCAGCGGTTCGGCTTATCAACGCCATGCACGAAACTGGGCACCTGTATGAACTGCAAGTCTCCGGATACGATCTGCTGTCAGTTTCTGATCACAAGATATTCAAAGCATCCCGGCAGGATCCATGTTATCCTGGTGAATGACACACTCGGATTCTGAAGCAGGCGGTAAGGAAAACAATGATCATAGAACAGGAATTCTACTATCCGCCTGCAGGACAGAACAGAACCCTGCATATCCGGCTCCCGGAGGAATATGACCGGGAAGCAGAACGTTATCCGGTCATGTATTTTTTCGACGGGCATAATCTGTTCTTCGATGAAAGGGCAACATACGGCCGCTCCTGGCGTCTTGGTTCATTTCTGGATCAATGGCCGAAGAAGATCATTATCGTCGGAATGGAATGCTCGCATGAAGGCTATGACCGGCTTGCGGAATACTGTCCATACAGAAAACGGATGTTCGGCCATATCATTGACGGCATAGGCGAGGCGACCATGCAGTGGATCATCCGGGACATTAAGCCGTATATTGACGCGAACTTCCGTACCTGGGGTCATCGTGAAGCAACCGGCATCGGCGGCTCTTCCATGGGCGGTCTGATGTCACTGTATGCCGGAATCCGTCATAACGCAGTATTTTCCAAAGCCGCATGCGTTTCACCGGGCGTCTTTCATAATCTCTCATCCCTCCGCAGGGATCTGCAGGAAAGCTCACTGTCAGCTGATACGAAATTATTTCTTTCCTGGGGAGAGACCGAAGCAGGAAAAGCTGCGCAGAACGGGAATCCGGAGTTTGACACCCGGGAAGCAAGAGGCATCAGGAAGTTTGAAAAGGAACTGCAGGAGAAGAACGCGCAGACATATCTTTTCTTTCAGAGAAACGGCAGGCACTGTGAGGAAGACTGGGAAAAACAGATCCCGGTATTCATGTCTTATCTGTGGCTTTAGAACAGGACGGTACAGATTATCATCTGTATCGTTTTTTTGCGTAAATAACGCGTTTGAAACCGTTTTCAATGTTATAATTCTGTTATGTATCTTCTGACAAGCAAAAGCGTGCTGACATGCAGCACAAGGGCAGAAAAGAAAATGCTGCTGAATGAAATAGACGAATTCCAGATGAAGCTGCTGAAAGTCGGCAACTATGACTGCATAGTCGTCCGCGAATTCAAGGATCCGGCGCACAAGAGAGTTCCGGTCGTCACTTCCAAAAAGAAACTTCATTCTGTTCTTTTTGATATCCTGGAAGAGGCGGATACCCATACCGGCGCTGACCTTCTCGCGGATGAAACCAGGGAATTCCTTGTGCTTCTGGCATTCGGGACGAATATTACCTATGAGAATAAAACTTCACCGGTCGTATGCGAATACCGTATTTTCCCTTATGACGGAAACGGCACGTTCCTGAATGTTGTTGATTTTATGGTCAGCGGCATGCCGATCATGCCGTCCCAGTACAAACCGGATTTCTGATCAGCGGAGATATCTCTCCGTTTTTTTGTGAATACGGGGCAGGATGGAGTTGAATTGCTTGCGGCAGAGAAAAGAATCAATATAATTATCTTGGAGGCACAGAATATGAAATTGGCAATCGGAAATGATCATGTCGCAGTCGATATGAAAAATGAAATCATGCAGTATCTGAAAGAAAAAGGACATGAAGTGATCAATGTCGGCACTGATACACCGGACCGGTTTAATTACCCGGTCAGCGGCTACAAAGTCGCAAAACTGGTCGCGGAGGGCAAAGTGGACGGCGGTGTCCTGATCTGCGGAACGGGAGTCGGGATTTCCCTCGCGGCAAACAAAGTTCACGGGATCCGGGCATGCGTATGCAGCGATCCGTATACCGCAAAACTCAGCAAGCAGCACAATAACACGAATATCATCGCATTCGGCGCACGTGTGATCGGTGTTGAACTGGCAAAGATGATCGTGGATGAATGGCTGAATGCCGAATTTGAAGGCGGCAGGCATTCCGAACGGGTAGCGATGATCAACGAGATCGACGCCACACAGCATCTGAAAGCGGCCGAAGAATAAAAAAGATCTTTCCCTGACAGAATGCATCTGTAAAGGGAAAGATTTTTTAGTGATCCGACTGACTGACCGGTTTGAAATGATAGGTATTCCCGTTTTCCAGTGTAAGAAGAAGTCCGTCTTTTCCTTCTTCCGAAACCGTGACGATAAATGTTTCCTCTTCAAATTCCGGCATCAGGTTTCCGTGCAGGGTACCGCCTTCCTGCGGAATGAACCAGCCGTAGGAAGCACCTTCAAGAAATACGTTGACATAATAGCCTTCATATTCATTTTCGTCAGCTGAAGCTTCCTTCGCTGTTGTAATGGAAAGATAATTGTCATTGCCGTCCGTATAGTTGCCCATCCGTGACCACTGACCGGTGCTTCCGCCCTGTGCGGTACACGCGGCCAGAAGGAACATCAGCAGGACTGACATAAGTCTGTTGAACCATTTATTTTTCATTTTCCGCTCCCGTATATTGCCTGATCTGCAGTTTTATTTTATCATCTCTGTATGCCTGATATAATAAACGGGTATTATTTTCTGAAAGGTTTTTATGAAACAGAATATTAAAAAAGGTATATCGTATATAGCATTTGGCTTTCTGTTCACGCTTGTGAATATCAACCTGACAATTTCAGGCACTGAGATCAATATCATGCCGGATTGTGTCGGCTGGATCCTGTTCTTTCTGGCAATTGACGAACTGGGAGAATACTCCGCCGGGAAGACATATCTGAAATGGATCTCCCTGGTGTTGGCGATCTTTACCGGTGCTTTCTGGATCCTCGGGATCATGATGCCGGAAACAGATCTGTCTGTTTTCAGGAGTGCTGTCAACCTGGTATCCGCTTTCTGTATTTTCATGATTCTCGGAATCGTGGAAATGATCGCCATGGATTACGGATCACGGAGAGCGGGAACGATCGGCTTCCTGCGCTGGTTCAGCATGATCATATTCCTTGCGCTTTCTGTTCTGGGTCTTCTGGCCCTCCGTGTAATCCCGATAGAACCGGCTTCCATAATCGTGGCGGTTCTCGGCGCAGCGGCAATCATTGCGGCGATTATCACGCTTTTTACCTTATTCGGGCTCCGCAGGGAGATCAACGAATCCTTTTGAGGAGTTGTTGCAGTTCTTCATTTTTAAAGGGGATGTGCAGTTTCTGCACATTCTTTTTTATTTATCTGAGTGAAATAATTTATACTGTAAAAAAAAAGAAACAGGGAGAAAGATCATGCGGACACAATGGTATAAGAATGCGGTGGTATATCAGGTTTATCCTTTCAGTTTCATGGACAGCAACAATGACGGCTGGGGAGATATTGAAGGCATCATTTCAAAACTGGATTACATTAAGGATCTCGGTGTTACGGCCATCTGGTTTTCACCGCTGTATCAGTCCCCGGATTATGATTACGGGTATGATATCAGCGATTACAAGGCGATCGATGTGAAATTCGGGACTATGGAGGATTTTGACAGACTTCTGGCAGAATGCCATAAACGGGATCTGAAGGTTATCATGGATATGGTCATCAACCATACATCCATCGAACATCCGTGGTTCCGCAAGGCACTGGAATCGCCGGATTCACCGTACCGTGATTATTACATCATCCGCAAAGGCAGGCGGGAAGGGGATCAGCTTCTTCCTCCCTCGAACTGGGAATCTTCCTTTACCGGCAGTGCATGGGAAAGGATCGGGGAAACAGATGAGTATTACCTGCATCTTTTCTGTCCGGAACAGGCAGACCTGAACTGGGACAATCCGAAGGTCAGGGATGAGATCATTGATATACTAAACTTCTGGCTGGATAAAGGAGTTGACGGCTTCCGGTTTGATGTATTCAATATGTTTTCCAAAGTATATCCCATACAGGATGACCATTCGAAAAAGTCGTTTCAGAAAGGCGCCCCGTTCTATGTCGACGGACCGCATATACATGAATATCTCAATGAACTGTACAGCAGATCCCTCTCCCTGTATGACACATATACAGTAGGGGAATCATTCCATCCGTCTGATGAAGACGCGCATGCATATGTGAAAGAAGAAAATCACGAACTTGATACGATCTTCAATTTCGCGCATCTTGACGCTGACAATATCGCCGGAAAGAAGTTTTTCTGGAAACCGTTTGATCTGAAGCAGTTTAAAAAAGGATTGTTTGAACCGCAGAAAACGTATTTCCGGGACGGCTGGAATACGCTGGTTCTTGAAAATCACGACAATACCCGCAGCGTCAGCCGCTTTTCCATTGACACCGGGAAATACCGCTATGAAGCCGCGACGATGCTTGCGGCAGTGACTTTCATGGGATTCGGCATACCTTTCATCTATATGGGGCAGGAGATCGGCATGACCGCCTGCAGGTTCAGAAGCATTGATGACATGAAGGATCCTGTCAGTCATTTTGTCTATGACCTTTTATGCAAGTATCATATTCCGAAACAGCTGGCATTCCGCTTTATCCGGTACGGGGCAAGGGATCATGCCCGTGTCCCGATGCAGTGGGACAGTTCGGTCAACGGCGGATTCAACAGGGGACATGAGCCGTGGCAGTGCATGAATCCGGACTATAAAAAGATCAATGCAGAAAAGGATCTTGGCAGCGAAAAATCTGTTTACAGATTCTATCAGAAGCTCCTGAAGATCAAAAAGACGAATGAGACAGCGATTTACGGTGAAACGGAAGAATACGCGCATGATCACAGACAGGTCATTGCCTATACGAGGACATATCAGGGCAAAACACTGCTCGTGATGGGAAATTTCAGCAGGAGGACAGTGTCCTTCCGCATGCCTGAAGGGTATGATTATGCGGAAGTCCTTCTGAATAATTATGATTCCCTGAAATTCAGTGAAGGCAGAGCAGTATTGAAACCGTATCAGGCGGTTGTTCTGCAGAAATAAAAAAGAACCGTGTTTTTCAAAACATGGTCCTATCATGGTTTCCAGACGAATAGTCCATAGGACCCGGCCAAAGCCCGGATCCTGTTCAGAAGTTTTGTTTCAGGGCTGAATACTGTCATGCACAGATCATCCCTGTGCAGTGAAATAAGTGTATTCTCCGGCATGAGCAGGATATTGATATTCCGGCTGTTGGAGATGACTTTCCGGAACAATGCCTGCGGATCTTCATTGCGGATCCCCGTTTCATCGGAATCATAGAAAACGATGAAATCGCTGCAGCAGTTCAGTTTCAGAAGGATATGCGCGAACTGTTCCCGCAATCCGGCATATCTTTCAGGCTCCAGATAAAACTGCTCGATGTCCGGGAACAGACCCGGACTTTCCGGCGGGACCTGCTCCGGCAGGAAATCAATGACCAGGTAAGGTTCATCAAAGAAATGGGAGATATCGTATTTTTTACGCATGTATTCCTCCTGAAACGATAAGCCCTTAACAGTCTGTGCCGGCAGGCTTACTTGATATATTTGCTTTCGATCCGGCCGTAAACAGCCATGATCCCGATTGCGAGAAAGACATTGGCCAGGACTGGAATGATAAATACAGGGCTGTTTTGTTTGAAAAACAGGAAAGGAATGCCGGTACATTCAAACAGCAGCGCATATACGATCCAGAGCCTGGACATTTCAAGATTGAAACTCTGCACATCCATGACTTTCGGCGGTTTTGAATTTGCCCAGAATCCAACCGGTTTCCGGGCAGATCTGCAGTAAATGCCGATGCACAGGAATATAACTGCCAGAACAGTCCAGATGAGAAAAGCGATTATCATAAACGACTCCTTCCCGGCGAAACACCGGGGATTATTTTATGCGGCGGCTGCCGCTGAATTTGAATACTGCCATGATCAGTGCCATATATCCGCCCAGAATTGCGAGACAGGGCAGGAGATACAGGAAAGGTACCGGTATCCAGCTGTGGAATATATTCAGAAGGACATTGCCTTCTGTCTCATATGTGTAGAAATAGTTGGCACGCGTGTAAATACCGGTGACACGCAGTAAGGTATCGAAGAGAAAGACCATGAAGGACAGTCCGACGGCTGCCAGGAAAGTCCCGGGCAGATCACGGTATTCCGGACGGTACAGGCCGAATGTGACGATTGCCAGGCCTTCGATCACGATCATGAAATGCGTCCCGTAGAATCCCAGCATGCGCGGAAGCAGAAGGGAAAACCCGCTGAATCCGGCAGTCGGCATGGCAAGCGCCATTAACGCGCCGAGAGGAGCTACGAAAAAGCAGAAATTCATCAGCGGACGGTTTTTGCTGAGGACCGCGACCGGTATCAGCATCATATTGATATTGCATAAATGCAGGGGAAGTTCATTCCACCAGTTGAATCCCTCCCTGTCCGCCGTCAGGAGATTGTATTCCGCATCGATGGAAAGACAGTATTTGTAAACAAAAAAGCCGATAAATGTTATCAGACATATTCCGGAAAGAATCATGCGTTTTGTTTGATCTTCCTTGTTTTTCAGAAGGATGCTCAGACCTGCGAGAAGAAGCAGGAAGAAGATAAATACAATGCAGAATAACGCATTGAATGGCGCCATCATCCAGAAATCCGATTTCATATGCTGTATGCCTCACTTTCCATATTGCCTGCCGGAACAATATATGAATAATCATACTATGAATGTTTATAAAAGAAACAGCTAATTGTATTACATCATGACACAGGTTTGTGTATCATATATTTAAAGGACCGGGATACACTGGTTCCGGTTCGGTTTTGAAACTGAGCATGATGATCCATGATATAGAGGAGGAACGTTTTATGAAAATGACACTGCGCTGGTACGGCTCGTCCTATGATACGGTAACACTGGAACAGATCCGCCAGATCCCCGGCGTTGCAGGTGTGATCACGACGCTCTATGATAAACAGCCCGGCGACCTCTGGACAAGAGAGGAAATCCATGCGCTGCGGGAAGAAGTTGAGGCTGCCGGTCTGAAAATCGAAGGTATTGAAAGCGTCAATGTGAGCGATGCCATCAAAACCGGTTCATCCGGAAGAGAAAAGGATATCGAAACATATATTGAATGCCTGAGAAATCTCGGGAAAGAGGATATACACCTCGTCTGTTATAATTTTATGCCGGTATTTGACTGGACAAGGACAGAACTGGCCAGAAAAAGACCGGATGGATCGACAGTGCTTGCCTATACGCAGGAAGCGGTGGACGCGCTTGATCCGGAAAAGATGTTCGCTTCGATCGCCGAAGATATGAACGGTACGGTCATGCCGGGATGGGAACCTGAAAGAATGGCAAAAGTAAAAGAGCTTTTTGCGCTCTATCAGGATATTGATAATGAGAAACTGTTTGGAAATCTTGTATATTTTCTGGAAAGGATCATGCCGGTATGCCGGGAGTATGACATCAGGATGGCGATCCATCCGGATGACCCTGCATGGCCGGTATTCGGACTCCCGCGCATTATTACCTGCAAAGAGAATATCCTGCGTCTGATGGAAGCAGTGGATGATGTGCATAACGGCGTAACATTCTGTTCCGGAAGCTACGGGACGGATCTGAAGAATGATCTGCCTGATATGATCCGTTCCCTGAAAGGGAGAATTCATTTCGCGCATGTCCGGAATCTGAAATTTCATTCCGCAGATAATTTTGAAGAAGCCGCGCATCTTTCCTCTGACGGGACTTTTGATATGTACGAGATCGTGAAAGCACTTTATGACATTGGGTTTGAAGGACCCGTCAGGCCTGATCACGGCCGGATGATCTGGGGAGAAAAAGCAATGCCCGGGTACGGTCTTTATGACAGGGCACTTGGAGCGGCCTATATCAACGGTCTCTGGGAGGCAATCGATAAGGCAAAGAAACGCGGCATCTGAAACAGATTGTCGCCGAAGAACCGGTTCCTTAATATATAATATATATAAGAAACCGGTTTTTGTTATGCTTAAGACCGGCAGCCAGAAAGGACAGGCTATGAAAATCTGTGATCTGCATACGCATTCGACTTTTTCGGATGGAACTTTTACGCCGACAGAACTTGTCAGCTACGCGGCGGAAAAGGGTCTTTCAGCTGTTGCGCTGACCGATCACAATACATCCAAAGGCCTGTCTGAATTTATGGAAGCGGGCAGGAATTATCATGTGATCACGGTTCCCGGATGTGAATTCACGACAGACTACGAAGGAACGGAACTGCACATCGTCGGTCTGTTTTTTGCGGAAGAAACATGGCCGGAAGTAGAAGACTATCTGGAACTGGCGCATATTGCGAAACAGACGAGCAATACGAAAATGATCAATAATTTCCGCGCTGCCGGATATGACATCACATATGAGGAAGCTGCCGCGCTGACCGACGCTGAGGATTTCAACCGTGCACATGTTGCCAGAGTCCTGCTTGCGAAGGGCTATGTCAGCAGTGTGAAGGAAGCGTTTGATACAGTGCTGAAAGAAGGCGCAGGATTCTATGTGCCGGCAAAACGGCTTGGCGCGCTCGCGACGATCCGGTTTATCAAAATGTACGGGGCGGCTGCCATCCTCGCGCATCCGTTTCTGAACCTGACATACAGCGGACTGACTGAGTTTCTTCCTCTGGCAAAGGAGGCCGGTCTCGATGCGATCGAAACCAGGTATTCCATGTTTGACGAAAAGACCACTGAGAAAGCAATAGAACTGGCACAGCGCTTCGGTCTCAAACAAAGCGGCGGGTCAGACTTTCACGGAAAGGCCAAACCGGATATCGATCTGGGAAACGGCAGGGGAACCCTCTGCGTCCCGTTCTCGTTCTATGAATCGCTCCGGCCGGAACAGCAGGAATGAAAACGGTATTCTGCATCGGTGATTCCAATACATGGGGATATACGGGCAGCAGCAGTTACTGCGGACGTTATCCTGCCGGAGTGCGCTGGACAAGCCTGATCGGAAAAGAAGGTTTCCGCGTGATCGATGACGGGATCAACGGGAGAATGATTCCGGGCGGATCGGAATCTGCCGAAATCGCAGAAAAGGTATCGGGATATTCCCCCTGTACCGTGATCATCATGCTGGGGACGAATGATGTGATCGGCGGGATCCCGGCTGCGGTGTGCGGCAGAAAAATGGATGTCCTGATCAAAGTTCTGAAAAAGGATCCGGGAAATACGCTGATCCTCACAGCCCCTGTACCCGTGGAAAGAGGTTCCTGGGGTGCCGGCGGAGAGGCGATCCGGCAGTCCGTACTTCTATCGGAAGTATATGCGGATATCGCGGAAAAAAACGGCATCCTGTTTGCGGATGCCGCACATTGGGGTCTTGCGGTCGGTGCGGACGGCGTCCATCTTGATGAGAAAAGCCACAGCGTTTTCGCCCTGAAAATGCTGGAAATATTGTAAACAGCTGCGGGGACGGACTGCATTCTGTCCGTTTTCCGTCCATGTTCTTCTGCGGTTTTATCCGGCAGATAGAACGCAATCAAACCCCGGGAGGTATGTAATGAAAAAAATCGGAAATTTGGTTATCGGCGGCATAGTACAGAAGATCTTTAATCTTGTGCTGATTACGGCTCTTCTGATAGCCGGGGCATATTCACTTATTGTTTTTTATCAGCTGAGAAGTCTTTCCGAGTTGGTAAATACGTCCAGCGTGCAGACACAGGAATCCATTCATGATCTGTCTTCCGAGACGATGAACGGCGTGGTGCAGAGCAGTGTCGGAAGATCTACACAGCTGGAAGCGTATATCGCCGATGATCTTTTCAGTGACCTCATGGATCAGGTCATACTCCTGAAGATCTATGCGGAAAACCTGTACGACGGAAAAGGAATCCACGGAACATTCCGGGTCGATGCGCCGGACCCGGCCAATGAAGGAAAAGCTGCTGTCCAGCTGCTGACACAGGAAGGGACGGATCTGAACCGGGCGGATATTCAGAGTGAGATCGCGCTTCTCAGCAATATGAATGACATGATGCTGTCGCAGTTCACCAATTCCGCCAGAATGAATTCCTGCTTTGTCGGTACACCGGACGGGTTGTTTATCATCGTTGATGACCGTTCGGCGCAGAAGTTTTCCCCGGACGGGCAGCTGAATCATATTCCGGTCACGGAACGGACCTGGTATAAAGGCGCCGCAGAGACCGGTGATGTATATTTTACGGGTATTGAAAAAGACATGTTTACGGATGAGATCGGCATCGTCTGCTCCGTCCCCGTATACCATAACGGCAGACTTGTTGCGGTAGTCGGCGCGGATATGTTCCTCGGCTCGATGAAAGACGCCGTCGAGGAAACTGCCGGACAGTATGACCAGGTACTGATCATCGACCGTGACGGACATGTTATATTTTCGCCGTTTACCGAAGGCGAAATGCAGGTATACACATCAGAAGACGCACCGGATCTCCGGAAATCAGACAATGCGGAACTGGCTTCGTTTATCACGGAAGGTATGAACGGCAGTACAGATATCAAACAGATCCGGGTGAATGATAAATCCTATTACATGACGGCTTCGGAAATGAAAACCGTTGGATGGACGATCGTTTCTGTCATTGACTGTTCCCTGGTAGATCAGCCGACTGCGATGCTGCAGGAGAAGACAGATGAGATCCAGCGGGCATCAAGGGAAGAGTTCAGGAAGAATATCAGAAATGCGAGAAATACGCTTGCGGGCTTCCTGCTTGCGATCTTGGCGCTGTCCATCTTTAATGCGATCGTACTCGGCAAGAGGATCGTAAAACCGCTGGAAACCATTACAAAAAGGATCGCTTCCCTGAGTGAGGATGAGAGACAGTTCCGGATGGAAGACATCTACAGGACAGGGGATGAGATCGAAACACTGGCACAGTCTTTTGCGGATATTTCCGAAAAGACAGTTGCCTATATGAATGAACTGCAGACAGTTACTGCTGAAAAAGAAAGGATCGGTGCCGAACTGCATCTGGCGACGGAGATCCAGGAAAGCCAGCTGCCGCGCATTTTCCCGCCTTATCCGTACAGACCGGAGTTTGAACTGTTCGCGACCATGATCCCCGCAAAGGAAGTCGGCGGAGATTTCTATGATTTCTTCCTGATCGACGATGATCACCTGGCCCTTGTCATGGCAGATGTCTCCGGCAAAGGCGTCCCGGCAGCGCTGTTCATGATGATTGCCAAGATCCTGATCAAAACGAGACTCGAAGCCGGAGAAAGTCCCGGCGAAGTACTTAAAAACGTCAATAATCATCTGCTGGACGGAAATAAGACCGGTATGTTTGTGACCGTCTGGCTGGGTGTCATCACTTTATCAACAGGGGAAGGCGTTGCTGTCAATGCCGGGCATGAACATCCGATCCTGCGCCGTGCAGGCGGGCAGTATGAGATCATTAAATACAAACATTCAATGGCTGTAGCCGCAATGGAAGATATATCATTCCGTGAGCATACTTTCAAAATGGAGCCGGGAGATTCCCTGTTCGTATATACCGACGGTGTTCCTGAGGCGGAAAACAATTCGCGTGAACTGTTCGGCTCAGACCGTCTGCTGGCTGCCCTGAATGGAAACGCGGATGCTGCACCGGTCCAGATCCTGGAAAATGTGATAAGCGGAATCGATGCATTTGTCGGCAATGCAGAACAGTTTGATGATATCACCATGCTGAGTATGCGCTACAACGGAGGAACCACGGGAGGCATTCATAAAAAACTGAAGGTCGAGGCGAAAAAGGAAAACCTGGACCAGGTGCTGGAGTTTATCCGCAGCAGTATGGATGAAATGACGGATTCCACAAAGACAAAACTGCAGATGGAACTCGCATCGGAAGAGATATTCGTCAATATTGCCAATTACGCATACGGCGGCGAGACCGGGAATGTCGTGATCCATGTAGATATGGACAGGACCAACTCCCAGATCGCGGTGACATTTATTGATTCCGGGACACCGTACAATCCTCTCGAAAAAGCAGATCCGGATATGGCGGCTTCCGCTGAAGACAGACAGATCGGAGGACTCGGTATCTATATGTCCAAGAAAACATCAGACCAGATGTTCTACCGTTATGAAGACAGGAAAAATATCCTGACCATCAAAAAGAATCTGTAACAGAGAGCACCCGTACAGTCAGAGGCGAATAAAGGTTTACGGCCGCTTGTGAAAGAATTTATAATAAGAACAGCAATCTGAAAAATGATCATAATACCGTAAGGAAACGGAGTAGCATGATGGAACTTAATCTGAAAATCCCAAAAGAAGAACTGTTTGATCCTTATGTACTGACACCGCATAATGAGCTGAACGACGTGATCTACCGTGAAGTCGACAGGTTACTCGACAGCGATATGGTGTTTAAGCTGCATCTCTGTATTTTTACGGATGTGCTGAATGATGTGATCAAGGAAAAAGTAATTGAGATATACCGTGAACATTATCAGGACAGGCAGAAAAAGCTTAAACGGGAGATGTGGCGTGTCTATATCCGTGCCATTTCACTGATCATTATTTCACTTACGCTGCTGTACTGTTCGATCTACTTTTCCGCCAACGATCCCAACAGAAGCATTATATTCGTCGTTATGAGCAATGTCGGCGCATATCTGCTCTGGCAGGTAGGCGATACATGGTTCGACTGGGTCTCCAAGGAAAAGGAAATTGCGCGGGTGCAGGCAGCGATGAAAGCGCCGCTGACATTTGCGGTTTATAAAAAGAAAAAAAGTGAAAAGAACTGAAACAGACTGTCAGAAGGGCTGATACGACAGAAACAAATCATAACGGTTTGCAAGACGTGTTTTGCGGGATATGGGCCGCGCACCGGGTATCCGGTGCTGCCGGAATATTGCTGAGTCTGATCGGTCACTGACCGGTATGATGCAATTGCCGGGATATGACGTGAGTTCAAGGAGATACAGGAGGATCTTTCATGCTGAGTATTAAAAAAGATCAAAAAGATGACAAACTGACCATTGCGCTGAGCGGGAGACTGGACACGACGACGTCTCCGCAGCTGGAAGAGGAAACATCCGGCTGCCTGGAGGGGATCCATGAGCTGGTTCTGGACCTTGCCGGGCTGGAGTATATCTCTTCTGCCGGACTCCGCGTCATATTAAGTATGCAGAAGACCATGAACCGTTCAGGTGAAATGAAAGTTATGAATGTAAACGAAGTGATTCAGGATATCTTTGATGTTACAGGTTTTTCGGATATCCTGACGATCGTCTGAGACAGAGGGTGTATTATGCCGGAACTGAGAGTACAGGCACTGACCGCGAATATAGCAGTGATAACGGATTTTATCGATTCGCGTCTTGAGGAAGCGGAATGTCCTCTGAAAGCACAGACACAGATCGATATTGCGGTGGACGAGATCTGCAGCAATATCGCATTCTACGCCTATGGGACGGAGAAAGGAGACATCCTGGTCAGCTACGAGTTTGACCAGAATACCCGCCTCTGCACGATCACTTTCTCGGACAGCGGGATCCCGTTTGACCCGCTGATCGTAAAGGAACCGGATACGACGGTTCCTGTCGAAGAAAGAGATATCGGCGGGATGGGGATCTTCCTGGTCAGGAAGACGATGGATCATGTTTCATACGAATACAGGGACGGAATGAATCATCTGACGATTCAGAAAAGAATATAGAAACGGAGCGCAGACAAAATATGGCAGATAAAAATGAAATGGCACAGAAATTGCTGAACTGGATCAAAGAGCAGGCAAATGAGGATTACATATGTGAATTCTACGAGAACGAATCATGTATCGGACTCAACCTTCAGTCTGAATATGCGAAGGGACAGGTCAATGTCGTTTTCCTTCAGAGTGCGGTAGTGGAATACAGGATCACCAATGATCATGAAGAAAATGTATTCTATCTTCATTTTGAACTGAATGATCTCGATCATTCAAAAGAGCTGTTCAATGAGATGAAGGAATGTCTTCTCCGGCAGAAGAAAACCGAGACGAAACAGATCCTGCTGTGTTGCAGCTGCGGTCTGACAACTTCCTATTTCATGATGAAGCTGAATGAAGCCGCCAAAGTCCTCGGAGAAAAGATGGAATTCAGCGCGGTTCCGTATGACATACTTTATGACAACGCAAAGGATAAGGATGCTGTACTGATCGCCCCGCAGATCGGGTATCAGCTGAAAAACGCAAAGAAGATCCTGAAGGACAAGATCGTGATGGAAGTTCCCGTACAGATCTTCTCCTCGTATGACGCTGCAGGTATGATCACAATGCTGAAGGAAGCGTTCAATGTAGCAAAGACCCCTGTGCGCACTGAACAGAAGCCCGATATCCAGGAGATCGAAAGGAATCAGGGATCCGTCCTGATCGTGTCAGTAGTCGACATGGAAGGAAGGAACCAGATCGCCTATCGTCTGTATGACAAAGGGGAGATCAAAGCAGAGAATCAGATCACCAAGGAAAAGTACTATCTGTCGGATATTCTCGATACCATCCAGGTCGTGGCACTGCTGAATCCCGATCTGGAAAAGATCTGTCTTGTGACACCGGGTACGATTCACGAAGGAAAACTCACATACGAAAAGGCAAACATCAGGGATGTGGATGTCTGCGGTTTCATCAGGAAACAGGTCGGAAAGGATGTCAGCCTGTTCAGTGACGCTGATATGATCGCACTCGGTTATGCCCGTAAGGAAAGAAACTGTGAAGATACGATCTTCTATTTTGTCCCGACAGGTTCCTATACTGCCAACATCGGACTTTTCCTTAACGGCAGTCTGGTGCGCAGTTCGTCATTCGTAGGCGGAACCGAGCTTGAATGGATCACGAAGATCACGACATTCCCGCAGAATCCGTTTGCACTGGTCAGAACACCTGAAGGCAATGTGGAACTGGCAGCCAGATATATAACCGGTCTGTATTCCTATACGGGTGTCCGGCATATAGCGTTCTACAGCAGTATGATTCCGGACCAGGCAGATATTCTGAAGAAGATGGGAGAATTCATTCCGGAAAAATATCTCCCTGAAATCGTTAAAGTAAACAGCGTGCGTGATTATCTTTACGAAGGTGCGCTTTACAGCATCTGAATCGTATGAGAGGAAAGGGTGATAACAGAAATGAAATCCAATTATGAGAATGGAACACTGACAATCTTCCTGGAAGGTCATATCGATTCCGGCAATGCGCTGCAGAACGAAGAAGATATCAATACTGTACGCAGCGAATATCCGGATACGAAAGGAATCGTTTTTGACGCGCAGGATCTCAATTATATTTCCAGCGCGGGTCTCCGGATCATTCTGCGGGTCATGAAGGAAATCAAAAATGTAAAGATCATCAACGCTTCTTCGGAAGTATATGAGATTCTTGATATGACAGGCTTCACGGAGATGCTGGATGTTAAAAAAGCCTACCGTGTCATCAGTGTGGAAGGCTGCGAAGTGATCGGTGAAGGCGCCAACGGAAAAGTATACCGGATCGATCCGGATACGATCGTTAAAGTATATATGGATCCGGATTCGCTTCCGGATATCCAGCGTGAACGGGAACTGGCCAGAAAAGCACTCATTCTGGGAATTCCGACTGCCATTCCCTATGATGTCGTAAGGGTAGGCAATGGATATGGCTCAGTGTTCGAACTGCTGAACGCAAAATCTTTTGCCAAGATCCTCTCGTCTGACAGTTCCAAACTTGATGAGATCGTCCGGATGTCTGTCGATCTTCTGAAAAAGATCCACGGAACAGTCGTAAAACCCGGAGATATGCCTTCCATGAAAGAAGTCGTTGTGAAATGGGCGGCATTCCTGAAGGATTATCTGCCGGAAGACAAAGGAGAGAAACTGGTCCGTCTGGTAGAAGAAGTTCCTGAAGACCAGCATATGCTGCACGGTGATTATCATATTAAAAATGTCATGATCCAGAACGGGGAAGTTCTGCTGATCGATATGGATACACTTTGTGTCGGTTATCCGATCTTTGAATTCGCATCCATATACAACGCATATCAGGGATTCAGCAGTTTTGACCATAATAACATCAATGGATTCCTCGGCATCACTTACGAACAGGGTGCAGAATTCTGGGACAAGACACTGAAGTATTATTTTGATGACAAGACCCAGGAAGAAAGAGACATCATTGCGGAAAAGTCTAAACTTCTCGGCTTGACACGGATCATGAGACGTTCGATCCGGCGCAGGGGAAAGGAAGAGAACGAAGAACTGATTGCTTTCTGCAAAGAAGAGATCTGCAGCTTACTGGAAAAGATCGATACACTCATGATATGAGAAACGGTTCAAACCAGTCTGGCCATAATAGAGAAGGATGATATATTCAATGCAGGGAAAAAAGAAAAGCATCAGCATGATCTGGCAGGTGACCATACTTTTCATAATCGGTGTGATTATTGTCAGCGTACTGTCTTCTTTTGCCCTGTTTTTCCTTGCGCAGGATAATGTCAAAACTTCCTTCATGTCCCGGGGACGTGCCGTCGCAATGGGGCTGGACAGCTATGTTTCAGAGTATCCTGCAAAAGAATGGCTGTACCGTTACTGGTATACGCATTATGATACGCTGGATTAGAGTATGATGCGGACTTCACAGATGATACCGAAACCTTCCTGAAATGCAGGACCTTGTCTGAACGGCACCCGGAACTGCAGCTTGAATATGCCCGTACGGAAGAAGTTGAAGCACTCCCGCCGGAAGACCGGAAACTCTACGCCGAGATCATTTACTCGTGGGTCATTTCCAGGATCGATCAGATGAGAACTGTATCCGACCTGAACTATCTATTCTGCGTGATCACGGAAGAGCCTTATACAAATCAGTTCTGTCTCTTCAATGCATGCTCAAAAGAAGAACCGCGCGGAATGCATAAAGGGCAGATCTTCATGCTGGGCAAACAGATGGATGCCTCAGAAGAACAGAAGAAGGCGATGCAGGAGCCGTTAACCGACGGACTATTGAAGCCCTTAGTAAAGACAGGAAATACTGTGACTATTATTTTTATGCCGGGGACGTTGATGAGCATAAACTGCTGATCGGTGTAACGCTGAACGTGGCTTCAGTCAGAAAGGACATT
>CACZPD010000188.1 GCA_902782955.1 uncultured Erysipelotrichaceae bacterium | reverse complement strand
TTCATCGGGAAGGAAGTTTCCGGAAATGGCATTGAACAAGGTGGATTTGCCGGCGCCGTTGGAACCGAGGATCGTAATATAATCTCCTTTTTTCACATGGAGGGTAACACGGTCCAGCGCTTTCTTCTCATTCACACTGCCGGGATTAAAGATCTTGGTGACTGCGTCTACTTTCAGCATATTACCGTACTTCCTTTCTTTCCCTGGCTTTGTTCGCGAAGTTTTCCTTCAGCGTCGGCGCCGCGATGGCCAGTGCAACGATCACGGCTGTCATGAGTTTGAGAAACTCGATCGGCAGGATCCTTGTCTGCAGGATCACGGCATAGATAAACCGGTAGATCAGGTTTCCTACCAGACAGGCAATGATATTGCGGGTAATGGTTTTTCTGCCGTTCATCACGGTTTCACCGATGATCAGGCACGCCAGTCCGATAACGACGATACCTGTCCCGGCATTGATATCGGCGGATTTCTGCATCTGTCCGACAAGACCGCCGCACAGTCCGGTAAAACAGTTTGCGAGGCACAGTCCTACCGTGATCGTAAAACGCGGATCGATCGAAGATGCGGAAACCATGTCCCGGTTATCACCCGTCGCGCGGATGGACAGTCCGAGCCTGGTGCTCAGAAACCAGCGCACAAACAGCATGCACGCACAGGCAAAAAGGAAAACCAGTATGAAATCATACCAGCTTCCCCCGATACCTGTTTTCTTCAGCATCGTGAAGAGTGTTTCTGTTTTGAGCAGTGAAATATTGCTGGACCATCCCATGACCATCAGGTTGACCGTATACAGACCGGTATTGGTAATAATACCTGCCAGTATGGAAGGAACTCCCATACGAGTCTGCAGGAATGCCGTCACAAAACCGGCACAGGCGCCGCCGATGATGCCCATGATGATTCCGAGAAACGGATGACCGGCCGCTGTCAGGCTGACCGAGACAGCCATGCCCAGTACGTAGCCTCCGTCTGTCGTCAGATCCGCGATATCCAGGATGCGGTAACTCAGAAACAGCGCAAGCGCGATCAGTGAGTACACGCATCCAAGTGTTAATGTTGTCTGCAGTATATGAAGCATTGATCCCTCTTTTAATCTTCTGTTGTGATGACTTCAACGACCTCGCCCATTGATCCGAATACGGAATAATCAATATTCAGCGCTTCGGCTGTTTCCGTATTGACTGTAATGATTCCGCCGGCTACGAGATAGTAGTCATCCATATCCGCGGTCGTCTCCGTCATTGCCTGGTACGCCAGATCCGCTGTCTGTTTTCCGAGATCCGTGTAGTTCACGCCGCATGTCGCAAACGCGCCGTTTCTGACAAAGGAATCCGCACCGGTATAATGCGGGATGCCCGCTTCTGCGAATTTTTCAGCTGTTGTGATCTCCGTGGCCATGACAACATTGTCCGTCGGTGTGAATACAGCGTCCACATCCGCCGCAATCAGGGATGTAACGGCCTGTGCGATCTCACTGTCGTTGTTTCCGGTAGCTTCCACATAGGCGATTCCCTTGCTGTCAAGATATGCCTTTGCCAGTTCGATCGGTTTTTCGGAGTTGATCTCGGACTGTGAATACAAAAGACCCACCTTTTTGATATCCGGATCGATCGCGAACATCATATCCATGATCATATTCGTATCCAGTCCGTCACTGGTTCCGGTGATATTCTCCAGTCCTGTCAGCTGTGCGCTTTCAGGATCGGATACGGCCGCAAAGACGACCGGGATACCGCTGTCTTCTGCGGAAGTATACATGGTCTGGGCAGCGAGCGTAGCGATCGGGATGATCACATCCACATCACCGGAAACATACTGCGCGCCGAACTGCTGGAGAACCGTCGGATCATTATTTCCGGAATCGACCGTATAGACGATCTCAATACCTTTTTCTTCCGAAAGTGCATCCAGTTCACCGGTAACCGCGTTTGCGATCTCATCCAGTGATGCATGGTCAAGCTGCTTGATGACAGCTACCTTATAGACTTTCTTTTCTTCTGTTCCTGTGTCAGTTTCAGGGGCGGATGCGCTGCATCCTGCAAGACTCAGAATAACTGCGGCTGATAAGATCATTGATGTCAGTTTTTTCATGTGATTTCTCCTCCCGTTTCTTTTGCATTTCCCTGTCTGCCGAAGAACAAAAAACGCCTGTCCGCAAAGGACAGGCGCATAGCCTGCGGTGCCACCTTTATTGATAACTTCGTTATCCGACTCGACGAAAATGCAGTCACATTTCCTGCTCTGTAACGTGAGCATGACGTACTGAGTACTCGCCTGCGCTTTCATCAGTCCCTCGCGGGTCCATTTGCATACCGCATTACCATCGGGCTTCCACCTTACCCCGACTCTCTGAGGCCGCTCGTATGTTTGATCTCCCGGTCACCGGTTTATACTGCAATAGTAACACTTCCAAAACGCATGTCAATACAATAATGAAATTTTTACATTTAATGAAAATTGTTTCATTCTCGGCGATAAAAAAACCGTTTGGGAAACGGTTCTTATGGATTTGTGCGGTCATCGCCAAAGTACTTGACAGAGAGTTCCGCGAGCTTTCCGCTGTCTCTCATATCCGCAAGTGCCTTGTTGATCTCTGCGCGCAGGGACGCGTTGTCATCACCCTTTACCAGCGGGATTCCATACGCTGTGCCGGCTGCTTCATCAACGACGATGAACGGGCCGCCTTCATTCTTCATGTAATCTTCAAAGGATGACTGCGCGTTGATCGTAGCGTCTACTTTTCCGTTCTTGACGAGGTCCAGTGTTTCACCGAGCGTATCCACGCCGTTGACTTCCGCGCCGTACTGCTCGCCGAGTTCCATATAGGTGGAGCCGATGGAGTTCGCTGTCTTCTTGCCCTTCAGGTCTTCAAATGACTTGATCTCTGTGTTGTCATCACGGATGATGAGAACAGTATGGTCATAGGCATACGGATCGGAGAAATCATATGTCTTGGATCTTTCTTCCGTAATATCTACGCCGTTGACGACCATATCGATGACATCGGATTCCATTGCCAGGAACAGGCCGTCCCACGGTGTCGGCGTGATCTCGATCTTAACACCCAGATATTCAGCGATTCCCTTTGCGACTTCTACGTCATAGCCGACCAGTTCACCGTCTGCTGTCTCATAGGAGAAAGGCTGCCAGTCACCTTCCAGACCGACTTTGAGCACGCCTGCTTCCTTAATGCGGGCGAGATGATCTTTTGATGTGTCTGCGCTGCCGGAGCCGGAGCATCCTGCCACAGCTGTTGCAAGTACTGCTGTCAGTAATACTTTTGATACCTTTTTCATATATCCTCCCTCTACTGCAAATTTCTGCGGTTTTCCTCAAGCCGCAGGAATTCTCTTGTTCTTTCTTTTTTCGGATTTTCGAAGATCTCTTTGGAAGTTCCTTCTTCCACGATGACGCCGTCTTCCATGAAGATGACATGGCTGGAAACATTTCTGGCAAAATCCATTTCGTGGGTGACCACGATCATGGTCATGCCTTCCTCCGCCAGTGCCCGCATGACGCCGAGGACTTCGCCGATCAGCTCGGGATCCAGCGCGGATGTAGGCTCATCGAAATAGATGATCTCCGGATCATATGCCAGCGCCCTGGCGATCGCCACACGCTGCTGCTGGCCGCCTGAGAGCTGTGCGGGAAAATGATCTGCCCGGGCAAGCATGCCTACCCTCTCGAGCATTTTCAGACCGATCTTCTTTGCCTCGGATGCAGGGATCTTCCGTGCAGCTGTCAGACCGATCGTCACATTTTCCAGGGCTGTTTTGTTTTTGAACAGGTTGTAATTCTGAAATACAAAGCCTGTTTTCATGCGGATCGCTGCAATGTCTTTTTTCGGTGTATTGGCAAGATCATAGGATCTCCCGTCGAAGATGAGCTCTCCCTGATCTGCTTTCTCAAGATAATTGATGCATCTGAGCAGCGTGGTCTTGCCGGAACCGCTCGGTCCCAGAATAGCGACCACATCGCCTTTTTCAACCGTGATACTGACACCCTTGAGGATCTCGTTCTGATCAAATGCTTTATGGATATTTCTGATTTCAAGCATGCTCATAAGATCACCCCTTGTTGCCGCCGTACGCATTCAGGCGTTTTTCACCATACCTCTGGACCCATGTCAGTACAGTCGAGAACATCAGGTAGATCAGGGCAACTTCACAGTATATCAGCATGAACTTATATGTTCTTCCGACAATACGCTGGGCTGCGTAAAGCATCTCGGCATATGTGATGTTCGCTGCCAGCGATGTGTCCTTGACCATGCCAATCAGGGAATTGGACAGCGGCGGGAATGCCGTACGAAATGCCTGCGGCAGTACGATATGCCACATGATCTGGGCATAGTTCATGCCTACACAGTATCCCGCTTCCATCTGACCGCTCGGAACCGCCTCCAGTGCCGCACGCATGGTTTCTGCGCAGTAGGCGCCTTCATTCAGCGAAAAGATCAGGACCGCGGCAGGAAACGCATTGATATGGATGCCTATGTTGTTCAGACCGTAGAACCCGATCAGCAGCTGTACCAGCAGCGGGGTCCCGCGGATGATCCAGATATAGAACCGGCTGATCTGTTTCAGCACCGGCACATTTGCGTACTGCACCATTGCGACGAGCACAGCGATGATCATCGCAAAGAAAAAGGCGGTGACCGTCAGAGGAATGGTCATTTTGAGACCGGGTATGATCAGTTTCCAGAACGATTCAATAAACAGATCCCACATTTCCTGATTCATAATCCCTCCAATAATCGCCCCTATAATACACTATGTAAAAATTGGAATGCAATGAATATGCCCGCTTATTTCCTGCTCAGCAGTTCTTCCTGATAAGCTTTGGAAATTGCGAGAAGATTATCGTAAAAAATCACAAACTGATCCTGGATCAGGTCATCCTCAATCAATGCCGCATTGCGGATCCTGATATCCTTTTCCCTCCCGCTGTCGAGAATCGGGATATGATGTTCCAGTTTGTAATCGAGAATATCCGATACGATCCGGAGTCTTTTCTCAAACAGAAGTGTTATATCGCGGTCGATCTCATCGATCATATTCCTGTTTTTATCAAGTGCTGTCTCTTCCATACTTCCTGTCTCTGCGTATGCGCAGAACTCCTTTCCGGGTCAAGTTTTAATATTATAAGTTATTTTTAGGAAAAAATCGATGTCACCCGGCAAAAACCTTCTTATATTATGGTAAAATTTCGATAACCAGAACTGGAGGTTTTTAGCATGGGAAAGAATTTTGTATTTATTTCTCCGACATTTCCGAAAACGTATTACCATTTTCCGCAGGCATGGAAAGCGCTTGGAGGCACATCTCTCTGCATCGGTGAAGATTCTTACGAAAGCCTTAGCCGTGAGCTGAAAGAAGCTTCCGACGAGTATTATCAGGTCCGGTCCCTGGAAGACTATGATGAAGTATACCGTGCGGTTGCCTGGTTCGCACATAAGCACGGAAAAATAGACTGGCTGGAATCCAACAATGAATACTGGCTGGAACAGGACGCGCGTCTGCGCACGGATTTCAACATCACATCCGGTGACAAGTCGGAAGATGTTATGCGTTTCAAGCGGAAATCCAACATGAAGGCATATTATGAGCGTGCCGGTGTACCAACTGCCAGATATCACCTGACCACAACTCTGGAAGAAGGAAAGAAATTTGTCAAAAAAGTCGGCTATCCCGTTATCGTCAAACCGGACGGCGGCGTAGGCGCCAACGCGACATGGAAGATCAAAAATGATGAGGAACTGGAAGAATTCTATAAAAAGAATATCCAGGAACAGTACATCATGGAAGAATTCGTTCCCGGTTATATCGTTTCCTTTGACGGTATTGCCGGTCAGAACAACGAGATCATTTTCAAGACTTCGCATACATTCCCGGATCCGATCATGGATATCGTAAACAACGCTGAGGACTGCTTTTACTGGTCTGAGCGCAAGATCCCGGAAGATCTGGACAAAATGGGTACTGCCGTCATCAAATCCTTCGGCATAAAAGGACGTTTCTTCCACACAGAGTATTTCCGCCTGAGCGAAGACAAGGAAGGTCTCGGAAAGAAAGGCGATCTCGTCGGTCTTGAAGTCAACATGCGTCCGCCGGGAGGATTTACACCGGATATGATGAACTACGCCAACGACATCGATGTCTATGCAATCTACGCGCAGATGGCAATGAACAACTCCAAAACATACTGGACGGAGCGTCCGTATCATGCGGTATATGTTGGCAGAAGAGACAAATTCAAATATAAGAACAGCCCGGCTGCCATCTATGCCAAATACGGCGAAAACATCTGCATGCATGAGCGGATGCCGAGTATTCTCGGAACCGCAATGGGCGATGACGCGTTTGTCACACGTTTCAAAACAAAAAAGGAAGTGGATGAATTCCTCCGCTTCATATTAGAAAAGGCTGAATAAGAATGAAAACAGAATACTTTAAGGAATACAGTAATTATCTGGGACGGGATATGGAATTCAAGGTCTACGGCCATGCCGGAAGACCTATCCTCGTATTTCCGAGCCAGGACGGCAGATTCTTTGATTTTGAGAATCAGGGCATGGTCGCATGTGTCCAGTCCTTCATCGATGAAGGCAGGATCCAGCTGTTCTGCTGTGACTCAAATGACGTAAACAGCTGGTCCAGCACACACTGGGACAAGCACTGGCGGATCGCCAACCACGAAGCTTTCCACAACTATATCTGTGAAGAGCTGTGCCCGCGGATCTTCGATATCAACGCAGCTGCCAACGGCGGACATTACGCAGACGGCATCATAACAACAGGATGCTCCATGGGCGGCTCCCACGCGCTGAACTTCATGCTGAGAAGACCGGATATCTTCGCCGGCTGCATCGCGCTTTCCGGCGCGTATGACGCAGGATATTTCTTCGACGGATACAAGGATGACCCGCTCATCTACAACAACTCACCGGTCGATTATATCGAAGGTATGCCATATGATCATCCGTATGTGGAGATGTACCGCAACCGCGATATCATCGTCTGCTGCGGCAGAGGCGCATGGGAACATCCGATGCAGGAAGATGCTGCGCGCATGGCGGAACTCTTCCGTTACAAGGATATTCCGGCATGGGTCGATATCTGGGGAAATGACGTCTATCACGACTGGCCGTGGTGGCGCATCGAACTGCCCTATTTCATTTCACACATCTGTTAAGGAAGGCACAGCCTTCCTTTTTTGCATCATGAAAACCGGGCAGGCACCCGGTTTCCGCAACAGGTATCAGGCTGCGTGGCTACGCAGTTTTTTATTTCTTCTTATACTTTATACTCCAGAATTTGCGGCGGATCCGGACTTCCGCTTTCTTTTCGGTTATGAACCGTTTCCACGCGGCAGGTTTTACCGGATAATCGAATTCGCCGATCTGTTCGACAAACCTGGATCCGAAAGTCTTTTTATAATCATACAGGCCGTATTCAGGGTCATCCTTTGTCGTGACCCCGGAGAATCCGCACAGATCATAAGTCTTTACGCCCTTTTTCTGCATATCCTGCATTGCATATACATGCATGGAGTCGATCGGGTTCAGATTCAGATAGGATTTATGATTGTATGTATACAGGTCATAGGATGTATCCCCTGCGCGCACAAAGATGCCGCAGGCGATCCCGACAAGATCCCCGTCTTCCCTGCGCAGCGCTTCCGCCTGTGCCAGCTGCTTTTCTTTGGCTGCCCTGGCTTCCGGATCCTTTGCGTACTTTTTCCCGCTCAGTTCCTTTTCGATGCCTGCCTTCATGCCGGCAAGATCAACTTCCGTCACATAGACCGCGGCGTTTTCACCAAAGCAGTCGAGGATATCCTCAAAGAATGCACGGGTGTGGGGCATGAATCCCTTCTGTTCCGCCAGCTGTTCTTCCAGTTTCATCAGAAGGTCCAGATCCTGCCTCGTTCCTGTCCTTGTCGTTACACAGTTCGCC
>CACZPD010000187.1 GCA_902782955.1 uncultured Erysipelotrichaceae bacterium | reverse complement strand
TCTTCTTGATATGCTGGTACATACCATCGATGAAGCACGGTATATTTTGGGGGACCGGGAAATCAAAAGCGCTTTTTGCCAGGAATTTAATCCGAAGGATTCCTGGTATGATGGAGATGCATGCGCGATTTTAATCTTTGAGACGATGGACGGCGTCATGATCAGCATCCGGGGATCCTGGGTCTCTCATGCGGAGAATACCAGTTCCAATGGTCGCTGGCATATAGCCGGAACGAAAGGTGCGGTTTTGTGGGATGGAGACAGTGATCTGTCTGTCTCGAAAAAACTTCCGGTGCCGGAGGATGTCGGATATTTTGAGGAAGAGGGCAGCCATGAAAAACTGGATGCCGGAGTGCTCAGCAGAAAGGAACACCAGGGTTGTATCGATGCCATGCTTCAGGCACTGTCGGATAATTCGGCGCTGGACACGGAGTGTTTCCGAAACATTCATACGCTGGAGATGCTTTTCGCTTGTCTGAAAAGTTCAGAAGAGGGCAGGAAAATCCTGATTCGGGAATTGCTGGATCCTGGTGATAAGCAGGTAGAGAAAAATGAGTAAGCAAGACATTTATGACAATGATGCATTTTTTGAATATTTCAAGAAAAATCGCGGAAAAGACATTAATTTTAATGATTGCATAGAAACACCAATCATTCTTTCCATGCTTCCGGATATCGAGGGGAAACGTGTCCTTGATATTGGCTGCGGTATGGGGCAGCATGCAAGACAATATGCGGAACTTGGCGCGTCGTCGGTATCTGGTATTGATATTTCCGAGAAAATGCTTGCTTATGCCAAAGAGCATAATAGTGCATCGAATATTACATACCGGCGCATGGCAATGGAAGATCTGGATCAGCTGACAGGAGAGTATGACCTGGTTACCAGCTCGCTTGCGTTTGATTATGCAGAAGATCTTAAGCAGGTCTTCATGGAGATCCACAGGCTTCTGGTAAATGAAGGGATCTTCCTTTTCAGTATGTCTCATCCCATGGCCACTGCCTGGGATGGAGTATATGACAGATACACCCGTACGGAGACAGGGGAGCGCCTTTACGCAAATATCAGGAATTACCTCAGAGAGGGGCAGAGAACAATCAAGTGGGTCGTGGATGAGTACGAATTATATCACAGAACTTTTTCTACGCTTATCAATGCGGTTATTAGCGCTGGATTTGTGATCGAAGAATGTCAGGAATCAAGGGTGCCGGAGGAACTGCTTTCCCGGTATCCGGATATCTTTGGCGGGATCATCCACCGCCCGGATTTTATTTTTTTCAGATGCAGAAAGGTGTAATTATGCGTTCGGACAGCAGGGGATGACTGCTGTATTTGGAGAAATCATGCGAGCCGCCTGTGATCCAGGCGGCTCGACTTATGAAATGGTCTTTCTGTATGCTTATTTATCAAAGTATGCCGCGATTTCTTCGAGCTTTTCAATGATGCCGATATGCTGCGGGCAGGCCGCCTCGCACTGTCCGCACTGGATACAGTCAGAAGCCTTTCCGGAACCTTGCTTCAGAAGCGCACTGTAGTTTAAGTGCGGGCGATTGTGTTCACCAAATGTGAGATACATATTGTAAGCTTTAAAGATTTCCGGGATATCGATGTTCATAGGACATCCTTTTGTACAGTAGCGGCAGCTGGTGCATGGAATTGTGGGAAGAGAAAGAAGCGCGTCCCGAATGCCGAAAAGCGTTGTCTTTTCAACCTCTGATAAAGGCTTAAAATTGGCGAAGGTACGAAGATTATCCTCCATTTGTTCCGGCGCATTCATGCCGGAAAGCACCATCTTTACGTTAGGAAGCGAGGCTGCGAAGCGAAGGGCAAAAGAGGAGGGAGAAGCATCTGGATCCAGAGCTGCCAGTTTTGGCATGAAATCCGGATGCAGTTTTGCAAGGAAACCACCTTTCACGGGTTCCATAACGATCACGTCCACCCCGTGTTTTTCACATACTTCATAGTTTTTCCCGGACCAGATGGAATCACTGTCCCAGTCCACATAGTTTAGCTGGATCTGAACGAAATCCACATCTGGATGATCTGAAAGAAGCTGTTCCAATAGTTCCGGATCCCCGTGGAAAGAAAATCCATAGTAACGGATCTTTCCAGCTTCTTTCATCTTTTTTACAAAATCCCAGCAGCCATTCTTTTCATAGTCTTCCACACGGGTCGGCTGGATGCTATGAAGGAGATAGTAGTCAAAATATTCAACACCTGTACGGTCCAGCTGCTCCTGGAACATCTGGGCGGGTGTTTTGTCCGGACCCAGCTGCCACCCGGCCATTTTGGTCGCGATAGTGTATTTGTCCCGTGGATATCGTTTTACTACGGCTTCCTTGAAAGCCGCTTCCGAACCACCGTATACATAGGCAGTATCAAAGTAAGTGAATCCTTTTTCGATAAAAGCATCCACGAGGTCGCAGACTGCCGGGATATTGATCTGGTCATCAGTCTTCGGGAGCCGCATCAGGCCGAACCCCAGTTTATATTTTCCCCATTCCGTACTCATAAAAACCTCCTGTATATTTTAATTCTTAATGGAAATTATATAGAATCTTTCTGCCGAATGATAGTTCATAACGACGATTTTTCGAAGAGGAAACCAACAGAAAAGTCCGGGTATACATGCACTTTCCCATGTTGCAGAAGAAACTGCCCTACGATATAATCGAAGTAAATAATGATGATATCTGTGTTTTCCAATACAAATGGCATCTGACGGAGATACTTATGAAAGGAGGAGACAGTATGCTGACAATCAAAATCTTAAATGCGGCGGGAACGCATGCTACAAGAGCAGAGATCGTATCCCTTTACGCAAGCGACATGGAGTATGTTCCATATATGAGGAAAACTGTCATTGACGGGGACGGTACCATCCATCTATCCGTACCGGAATTCCCGGTGATCCTTCATGCGAAATTGGTGATCCCGGGATATGGAAACGGCATGTGGGTCACCAGTGATAACTGTGGTGAAGGCTATCTTGACAATACAGTGATCGACTTCATTCATGATGC
>CACZPD010000186.1 GCA_902782955.1 uncultured Erysipelotrichaceae bacterium | reverse complement strand
ATGACTATACACAGGAAGAGATCCATAACTGTGTCATATCCGCATATGACAGTAAATTTGACGATCCTGCTGTCGTGCCCCTCAGGAAAACACAGGAAGGCTGGCTGATGGACCTGTGGCACGGACCGACCAGCGCTTTCAAGGATCTCGCGCTGACGATCCTGCCGCATCTGCTGACAGCTGCTTACCGCCGGGAAAACAGGACCGATACCGTTGCCATCCTCACCGCGACCAGCGGCGATACCGGCAAGGCTGCCCTTTCCGGTTTTCAGGATGTTCCGAATACAGCCGTCACCGTTTTCTATCCGACTATCGGCGTATCCGCCGTCCAGAAACGTCAGATGCAGACATCAGCGGGAAAGAATGTGGACGTTATATCGGTCAACGGGAATTTCGATGACTGCCAGAGAATGGTCAAGGAAGCCGTCAGTTCAAAACAGGTCCTTGATGCCTGCAGAAATGTCGTCATTTCCTCTGCCAATTCGATCAATATCGGACGTCTGGTCCCGCAGGTCGTCTATTACTACGCATCCTATATCCGCCTGGCCGACCAGGGGGAAATACAGATGGGTGACCCGGTCAGCTTCGTTGTACCGACCGGAAACTTCGGTGATATCCTCGCCGGGTATCTCGCAAAACGCATCGGTCTCCCGGTCAGAAAGCTGATCTGCGCTTCCAACCGGAATCATATCCTGACGGATTTCATCAACACGGGAATCTACGATATCCGTGAACGTCCGTTCTATACGACCATGTCCCCTTCCATGGATATCCTGATCTCTTCCAATCTGGAAAGACTGCTGTTCATGCTGAGCGGGAATGACGATAAACTCACATCACGGCTGATGCAGGACCTGAAGGAAAAGAAGATCTATGAAGTACCGGATTCACTTCTGAAAAAACTGCAGGAATCCTTTACCGCTTTCTGGAGCGATGAAGCAGACTGTGCCGAAGTGATCCGCAGCCTGTATGCGTCAGAGAACATACTGATCGATCCGCATACCGCCGTTGCGTATCATGCAATGAAGGAATATAAGAAGAACGGGAATACGGAACCGTGCATCGTGCTCTCGACCGCATCCCCGTATAAATTCGGGCGTGATGTCCTGCAGTCCGTGAACGGCAGCGCGCCAGCAGACGACTTCGACTGTATGGAAGCACTCCATGCCCTGACAGGCGTCCCGGTTCCGGAAAACCTCGCTTCCCTGAAAGACCTGCCGGTACGGTTCACCCGTGCCATCGATACCGCTGACGGACTCCGTGTCATTGCGGAAAGAATGGAGGAGATCTCAAATGCCGGTCATTAAATCACCCGCAAGCAGTGCCAATATCGGTCCGGGATTTGACTGTCTCGGCATCGCGTTTGATCTGTACAATACATTTGAAGTCAATACCGCGGAAGAAACAAAACTGTTCAATGTGGAACAAAGATATGACAACGCGGACAATCTTTTCCTGCAGGCCTACCGCACCGGCTGTGCAGCGCTTGGTGTACAGGATGATATCCATGTCCGTTTTGACTGCGATATCCCGACCAGCAGGGGACTGGGCTCCAGTTCCGCCCTCATCTGTGCCGGCATCACCGCTGCCGGTGTCCTGCATGACAACCGTCTCTCCCGCGAACAGATCTTCCAGCTGGCGTCGGAAATGGAAGGGCATCCGGACAATGTTGCCCCATGTCTCTTCGGCGGTCTGACCGCTTCAAGCAAAAACGCTGCCGGACGCTTCTTCACGGCACAGCTGCCCCTTCATCCGGACTGGAAGTTTACGGTAATGATCCCGGATTTTGAGGTAGATACCAAGGAAGCCCGCAGGGTGCTCCCTGTTTCCTATCCGCGTGAGACAGCCGTATACAATATCTCCCATGCAGTCCTGCTGATCGATGCCCTGCGCACCGGTGATCTGCACCAGCTGCTGGAAAATGCTTCGGACCAGATCCATGAACCGTTCCGCAGGAAACTCATACCGGACTTTGATATGATCAAGAAGATCATGGATGAAAACAGGAGCGCTTTCCTGATCAGCGGCTCCGGATCCACCTGTCTGGCAATCCACCGGGAGGCTTTCCCGGAAAACGTCATGCACACGATCCTGAAGAACACACAGGCGGACTGGCTGATCAAAGACGTATCAGTAGCGCACAGCGGAACCTATACCGAAGGACAGGAATAAATATGCAGAGAGATTTTCTGATCGTACATAAAGACAAACTTCCGGATTACTTTGAAAAAGTGATCGAAGCCAGGGAAATGCTGGAATCACATGAAGCCGCAACCGTTACGGAAGCTGCTGAAAAAGCAGGCATTTCCAGAAATACCTATTACAAATACAAGGATTTTGTCTTTGCGCCGGGTGAAAAGATCATCACCCACCGGGCAGTCATCAGCCTGATCCTTGTGGACCAGAGCGGCGCTCTTTCATCCGTTATCCAGATCCTGAGCGAACACAATACGAACATCCTGACGATATCACAGGCTGTGCCGGTTGCCGGCAAGGCAAATGTACTGATTTCTCTCGATATTACCGGGATTTCCTGTACAATAGATTCGCTGGTATCGTTTCTCAAAGAGAACCGGTATGTCAGAAAAGTCCATCTTGACGCAATGGACTGAGGAGGCATCATGATTCCAAACAATATCAAAAAAATACTCGCCGGCGTAATGATCTTCTTTGATTTCCTGATCGCCTGTGTCTTCGGAAGCCTGTTCCTGGAAGAAGGGGAATCCGTATATATGTTTCTTCTGATCGTGACACTGATCGATTCCCTGCTCACAGTGGATTATATCTCTACGCTGAACAAACAGGATAAAGCGCTGATGGCACAGGAAGCGGAGGAAAATGTCGCCCGTATCCGTCACCAGATCCGCCAGTCTTCCCTCTATGACAAAGAAAGGGAAATGGACAGGCAGATGGCAAATGAGATCCGCAATAACCCGCACAGCAATGTATATGATGATCCGGAAGAACTGCAGGAACTTTTACAAAATAAGGATAATCAGAATCAGAACTTACATGGTTAAGTTCTTTTTTTTTATGGACTTTTCATAAAAATCAGATAGAATAGTCCTCGTGCCTGTCACCGTCGGTAGCGGCTACCCGACGTAAAACTAAAATAAGGAGATTTTAAAATGGAATTAAGAAAATTTACTCAGATCGCCATGATCGCGGCCATTTACACCGTCCTGTGTCTGACGCCCGGTCTCTCTGCGATCGCCTACGGTCCTGTCCAGGTCCGTATCGCCGAAGCACTTACGCTTCTTCCCCTTCTGTGGAAGCCTTCCATCTGGGGAATCACATTGGGCTGTTTCCTGTCAAATCTGATCGGGGCAGCGACCGGCATCAATCCTACAGGATTTATCGATGCCGTTCTCGGCACACTCGCCACATTCGGCGCCGGATGGTGTACATGGAAACTGAAAGACAAGACAGTCGGCGGAATCCCGGTATGGTCATGCCTGATGCCTGTCATCTTCAACTTTGTCATCGTCGGTCTGGAACTCGCAGTTCTGTTTATGCCGGAAAATATCGTTCTCGGAACATTGATCAACGGATCCTATGTCGCAATCGGTGAACTGATCGCCGTTGTGTTCGGTTATTTCCTGATCCGCGCATTGTCACATACGCATATTTTCAAGGAAGGAAGTTCACAGTGAACTTCCTTTTTTACATTTAAAAAGGAAGGCCGCAGCCTTCCTTGATTCTTATCAGTCGCTGAGGTCTTCGCCGTTTGTAGCGATGACTTTCTTGTACCAGAAGAAGGAATCCTTCCTGTATCTGTCGAGCGTCTTGAGATCAAATTCATCCCTGTCAACATAGATGAAGCCATAGCGCTTCTTCATGCCTTCATGGGTGGAGATCAGATCCACTGCGGACCACGGGCAGTAACCCATCATCTCAACATCATCCGTGATGGCAAGACGCATCTGCTTGATGTGTTCCTGATAATATCTGATTCTGTAAGGATCATGTACCTTGCCGTCTTCGGTCAGCGTGTCATATGCGCCGAGACCGTTCTCTGTAATGATGATCGGCAGTCTGTAGCGGCTGTATACTTCGCGCAGTGTGTTGCGGAAGCCGATCGGGTCGATCTCCCAGCCGAATTCCGTCTTCATGAGATTCGGGTTCTTGACATTCTTGGCAACGCCCGGCAGACCTCTTGAATTCTGCTGGTCACCGCCGCCTGCTTCCGTACCGTCGCTTGCTTCGACTGTACCGGTTGCGTAGTAGTTGAATCCAATGAAATCCGGATGACCGTTTGCCAGAGCTTCCGCATCTCCTTCATGGAATTCCGGAACAGCGTCGTTCTCTTCAAGGTAAGACCAGACAAGGTTGTTGTACTTGCCGTATACTGCCATATCCAGATACAGCCAGTTGCGGATCGCGTTCATGTTCTGGGCAGCGATCGTATCTTCCGGTTTGTTGGAATTCGGATAGATCAGGGAAATGTTCGGTGCCGGTCCGATCTTGGCACCCGGCAGCATCTCATGGCAGAGTGCCATCGCTTTTGCCTGGGCAACGAGCATATGGTGATTCTGCTGGTAGATCTCTTTCAGTACATTTGTGCAGCCTTCCGGCAGATGCAGTGTACCGATCATCGGTCCCACCAGTGTCAGCATGTTCTGTTCGTTGATCGTCAGCCAGTATTTAACACGGTCGCCGAAGTTTTCATACATCGTGCGGGCAAATTCCAGGAACCAGTCTACAGAATCCGGATTGCCCCAGCTTCCTCTCTCATCCAGCGCTGCCGGCATATCGAAATGGAACATGGTAACGAGCGGGATGATGTTGTACTTCAGGCATTCGTTGATCAGATTATTATAGTATTCGATGCCTTTCGGATTGACTTCGCCTGTTCCCTTCGGAAGAATGCGGGACCAGGAGATCGAGAAACGATAGACCTTGAAGCCCATTTCAGCCATCAGGGCGATATCTTCCTTGTATCTGTGATACTGATCCGCACAGACATCCAGTTCCGATGTTCCTTCCGGTACTTTCTTGACATCCTGGCAGGACGGTCCTTTTCCGTCAGTCAGGTTAGCACCTTCCACCTGGTAAGCGGATGTGGAAGCACCCCAAAGGAAATTCTCCGGGAATGGTTTTAATGTTTTATGCTGCATATTTCCTCCTGTATTTTCTGTTTATATTATACGTGAAAGCGCTTTCCGATGGAATTGACAGTTTCCCGGATCAAAGAAAAACAGCACTGATCAGGCTGTATGCGCGCATACCGTGAAACGGTATTCCGTATTGTCCGGACATGATATGCCGGGGTCTTTTATATTGACCTCCGTTTTGATGCCCGCTTCTTCCAGCGCAAGGACAAAATGACATAAAGCTATGCCCATATCCGTCTTCTGCATATCCGGTTCCGATTCTTTCAGGGAACGCACCAGATAGAAATGATAGCTGCTTCCCTGCCGGACGATCCGCCACGGCTGCTTGTTGACAGCGGACGGCGCCAGTCTGACTGCTTCAAAAGCTGCTTCTGTGCCGCGTTCAGGTGACAGAGGCGATGAGAAATCATTCTCAAAGAACAGCTGGTCAGCCGGCAGTCTGGTATCAGCTTTCACACCTTTGCGCATGAGTGTTTCCCGCAGACTCATCTTCGGGGCCGGATAACCGAACGGCGTCACGCACGGCATGAACGCATCTGCTTCAAGATGAATTGCTTTTTCAAAAGCCTCCCTTCCGAAGGTGCCGCCCAGCCAGACCGTACCGAGATCATTTGCCTGCAGGAACAGAACAAGTTCTTCCATTGCATATCCGTACGCTTCCTCTGCATACGGTTCTTTTTTTACTTTGCCGGCAAGATAGAATGTTTCCCCTTTCAGGACCGGTGAATGCAGATCATATTGATCTTTGGATAAGATGAAGAACGAAACCGGGATGGAAAACGGATCGGAAGAACCGGCGATCTTGTCTTCCAGTTCTTTCATCAGTTCTGACGGGATGGATTTACTGCTGTAGGTACGGACGCTTTTTCTGGCTTTTGCCAGTTCCGCGATCGTTTTCCCTTTGATCATAATAACTCCTTCGCTGCTGTCCGGATCTCTTCCGCAGACGCATTCAGTGATCCCTGTATCATTTCCGCACTGCCGCCGCCTTTACCGTTCAGCCGGGCGTTCAGCTCCTTTCCCTTTTCACGCAGGTTCTGTGTCTGTGAAACGATGAAATAGGTGAACCGGTTTTCCCCGGTTTCATTGAACACCGCGCACGTTCCCGGATGCTTTTCCTCCACGCACCGGTTGACCAGTCTCTGCACGGCGGTCTTCTGCAGGTTTTTCTCCATCAGGATCAGCAGATCTTTTCCTTCTTCGACCGTATCCATATACAGGTCAAAGTATCTGTCGCTCAGTTCACGCAGCGCGCTGTCTTTCTCCCGGATCACTTCCTGCAGATGACGGATGCCCTCCGCGCTCTGCCCGGCCGGTTTGGAAAGCAGCGTGCCTGCTTCGTGATTGTCGTCATAGACCATTGCCAGATATTCATACGCCCGCCTGCCGGAAATCATTTCGATCCGCACACCCTGCTTGTGCTTTTCCGCAGACAGCAGCTTGATGATGCCGATCTCACCGGTTTTCCGTACATGTGTCCCGCAGCACGCGCAGATATCGATACCGTCCACGGAAACGATGCGGATATCCCCTTCCAGTTCTTTTTTGCTGCGGTAATCCAGCTGATCCAGTGTTTCCTGATCCGGATAATCAATATGGACTTCCATATTTCTCTGCACAGCTTCATTGGCGAGCCGTTCTACTTTCCGGCAGTCCTCCCATGTCAGGCTGCCGTTGAAATCGATCTGGATCACATCCCCCATATGAAAGCCGACATTATCGTAACCGAACAGATTATGGATGATGCCGGAAACCATGTGCTCCCCGCTGTGGTTCTGCATCAGGTCAAAGCGGCGGTCAAAATCGATGATGCCCTGTACTGTATCTCCCGCATTCAGGGGTTCCGTGACCATATGGACGATCTCGCCGTTTTTTGTACGGACATCCCTGACCGGGATACCGTTCAGCGTACCGCGGTCGGAAGGCTGTCCGCCTCCTTCCGGATAAAACGCAGTTTCATCGAGGATCACTTCATATCCTTTTTTGCCTGCAGTGCATTCCAGGACCTTTGCGCTGAATGACTTCAGGTAAGCATCTTCTTCATATAATTTCCGTGTTTTCATAAACTGGTTCTCCTGTCTGTTTTACGTATTCCCGCCTGATCCAGGCCATGATCAGATTGACGATCTTCTTTTGCTGTATATCAGAAAGCGGGATACCCTGCGGTACCCTGTACCATTTCATCAGACATCCCCTGCAGCATGTTCCTGTCGCGTGCATGGCAATAAAGACGGGATGCCCTCTCATCGGGGTCTGCTTTCCGTCATTATCCGGCAGTGCCGGTGCCAGTTTTTTTGCCACAAAGTCACATGCGTGCCGCCTTACCGTATCCATTCCCTTTTCCCGGATATAGGCAATGTCCTTTTCCTTCAGATGAAAAGAAGAGCGGAAACGGGAACGTGACAGTCTGTACAGTGCTTCATCTATGGATGCCATACTGCTATTATACTTCCCCGCCGTCATCCTGTATCTGTTTTTGACCGTAAGAAAAGATGATCCCGGCAGTAATGCCCGGATCATCTTTCTTTCATCTGTTATTTTCTTCTTGTGATATCCCGCTCGGAATCGATTTCGAGCAGTTTGTTTGTCAGTTCGTTTTCGATCCTGTGCAGTTCGAGTTCCGCAGCCTGACGTCTTTCACGGCCTTCTCTCTGGATGACGAGAACTTCATCAAGAGTAGCGATCAGCTGTTCATTGGTATGCTGGAGCGTTTCGATATCGACGATACCGCGCTCGCTTTCCTTGGCAGTTTCGACGGTTGCCTGGTGCAGTGTCTCCGCATTCTTCTTGAGCAGTTCGTTGGTCATGTTGGTGACTTCACGCTCTGCCTGCATCGCTTCCTTGGAATGGCTGATGCCCAGCGCGAGAACGATCTGGTTCTTCCACAGCGGGATCGTATTGGCCAGTGTGGACTGGATCTTTTCTGTCATCAGTGTGTCATTGTTCTGGACCAGACGGATCTGCGGTGCCATCTGGATCGCAACCTGTCTTGTCAGTTCCAGGTCATACAGTTTCTTTTCGAATCTTGTGCATGCCTGTTCCAGGTCATTGGCAGCCTGCGCGTCTTCCGGCAGTCCGCTCTGCTTTGCCTTGGCAACCAGCTCAGGCAGATCAGTCTCACGTACTTTCTTCAGCTTTTTGCGGCCGGCAAGAATATACATGGAAAGTTCCTTGGCATTCTGCTGGTTTCTTTCATACAGTTCATCGAGCAGCGCGATATCCTTCAGCAGTGTGATCTGATGGTTTTCAAGAACACCTGCGATCTTGTCTACATTCTTTTCCGCCTTGTCATACTGTGCCTTGAATGTAGCGACTTTGTCGGTTCCCTTCTTGAACAGACCGGATAAAAGACCCTTCTTCTCATCCTTGACATCACCGTCAAAGCCTTTTAATTCAACGACCAGGTCGGAAAGCAGTGTTCCGATCTCGCCGAGATCTTTTGTACGTACATTTTTCAGCGCTGTATCGGAGAAATCCGTTATTTTCTTCTGCGCTGCCGCACCGTACTGCAGAACGGTATTGGAATCCGTGATATTGATCTTCTCGGAGAATTCATTGACAGTTCTTCTTTCTGTTTCTGTCAGCTTCATTTCCTCCAGGGGATCTTTCTGAGGCTTAGCCTCAAGAGCTGCCTTCTTTTCTTCCAGGGAAGCCAGCTGTTCTTCATTTTCCTTTTCCACCTCATCCGGTGTCAGCGTCAGTGTAATTGTCGGTTCTTCCTGCGCCTGTGTTTCAGCTACATAGTTGTTATTGGATTCACTCATAGTAACATTCCCTTCTCCCGTAAAAAATACTATATTCAGTATAACATGGACGAAAAAAAAGAAAGCCTATGAAATCAAATTTTCCATAGGCTCGTTTTTCTTTATTCGCCGGGTTTTTTGCTGTAATCGTTTGAATAGTCAAAGTCTTCATCTTTCAGCAGTTCCAGATCCGCATCCGGTTCAGCTGATACACGTCTTGACTGTTTCAGGATCGCATCCTCGATGACATTTCTTGCCAGACGTCCGTTGCCCGCTTCCGCCGCATTGTTTGCCTGTACGGTATTGAAGTAGAGCTCCAGATTGACCAGCGCCTGCTCATCGATCTTATAACCCTTGCTTCTGGCCTGGATCTGGGCGATCTTGACCAGTTCCTCACCGGTGTAATCCGGGAAGTAGATCAGATTCGGGAATCTGGACTTCAGACCGGAGTTGGCTTCCAGGAATACGGACATTTCCTTTTTGTATCCTGCAAGAATGACGATCAGGTTGTCCCTGTTGTCTTCCATTGCCTTGACCAGCGTATCGATACATTCGAGACCGAACGCGTCGTCCCTGCCGCGGTAAAGCGAATATGCTTCATCGATAAACAGGACGCCGCCGATCGCCGACTTGATCACATTCATGGTCAGCGGGGCTGTCTGTCCGACATACTGTGCAACGAGGTCCGCCCTGGTCACTTCGACCAGCTGTCCCTGTGTCAGCGCGCCGATGGCCTTCATATATCTGGAAAGCAGACGGGCAATCGTGGTTTTGCCTGTTCCGGGGTTGCCGGTAAAGATCATATGCTTGGATACTTCGGCCGTCTTGAGTCCCTGTTCCCGCCGGATCTTCTGCATCTTGACATGGCTCTCCAGCGAATGGACGTATTCCTTGACTTCCTTCAGGCCGACGATCTCATTCATTTCCGCATTCACGGCATCGATCTCTTCCTGGCTGTTCTTCGATCTGGACAGTGTGATCTTCACTTCATCCAGCACAGCGGTCGGGACATCATTTTCCACCTTGAGCTGTATGTTCTCCATACCCCCGAGATTCTGTTCCAGAACCAGCTGGGAAATGGATACATAGAAATCATGATAGAGGGATGAGATCGCGTCAGCTCCGCGTGTCTTATCATAATGCGCCTTGATCCATTCCTTCACCTCATCATCGGCAGTGACCTGGACCTTAAGCTGTTCTTTGCATTTGGAGCCGAGTGTTTCCATCTGCTTGTCTATGATCGCCTTTACGCTTTCTTCATCCAGCGGTTTGAGCGTCACGACATCCAGAACGTGATACATGAAGTCCGCGCCGAAGGCATCCTGTACCTTGGACGCTTTTCCGGATGTGATAAAGATCAGGTACTTGTCACCTACGTGCAGTGTATCCACCGAATCCTTCACCAGGCCTGTCTGGTTTTCCACCAGTATGCCTTTGGAAAGGACATAGCGTTTGTTCAGCACCGTCTTTCCGGTCGTTGCGAGAGAACCGATCATCCGCAGGAATGCCGGGAACCCGTTCTCAAAATTCTCAAAGCAGATGACGGATCCTTTTCCCTGCAGCGCTTCATAAAGGTCCTGCAGGAAGATCTGTTCCTGCGCACCAGTACCGTAGCGGCTCATGTCGATCGTATATACTTCATCACTGATGAAAACACCTTTTTCATACAGTGATCTTGCCATCTGGGCAACTGCTTCATGCCTTCCGCTGCCTTCCGGTCCTGTCACCAGGATCACATTTTTCGGCTTCCCGGCTTCCTCACCCATGACATAAGGTCTTCTGAACGCTGTGATCAGCTGCTTCAGCGCGTCTTTCTGGCCCATGACCCGGGCTGTGATCAGGTTATAGATCTCATCGAAGACCTGCTTGGAATCAAACCCTGCCGCGGCAGGCTTCTCTTCTTTTTCCTCAATGCCGTAATCCTTACGGATCTCGGCTTCCATCTTATCCAGTTCAGCGTCGCTGATACCGTTCTGCCTGGACATTTCCCGCAGTTCCTTCTGCTGGCTGAGCAGGATCCGGTTCAGTTCTTCCATTGCCGAATCCGCGCTTTTCAGCGTATCCTGCAGTTCTTTTTCATGTTCACCGATCGTCAGTTCGATCTGTGTTCCGGCATCTGTGGATTCATATGCGCGTTTTTTGCCGAGCACTTCATTCCAGAGCCGTTCTTTTTCTTCCTGTCTTCTTCTGTTTCTGTCTGCCATCAGTCTTCTCCCTGACCGCCGTATGTACGCGGCATGATCTGGCTGTCTTTTGTCAGCCCGTCTTTCTGGAGGACAGCTTCCAGTGTGGAAATGTCTGCCGAAAGATTAATGAAATCCGCATCTGTCATGCTGGAAATGATCGTCTTCATCGCGTCGTTGATCAATGTCAGCGTACGGTTCAGCTTCGCCTTCGTCTCCTCATAGGAAGGATCTGTCTGCGCAGCCTGCAGGTTGTCATACTGCTTCAGGATCCGGATCAGGATCGGCAGATAGTATTCATACAGCTTGTCCAGTTTGTTTCTGGAATTCGGGAAACGTTCTTCCAGTGTCTGGATCTGTTTCAGGAGGGCGCAGGTTTCATAAAGACCGTTGGAGATATTCTCATCCGGAATATCATCATTGAGACGGCTGATCTCTTCCATGTATTTCTGCGCTGTCTTGCGCGGTGCCGTTTCCGTCTTGACTTCCTGTTTTTCCTGTTTCTTATCTTCTTTCTTAACTTCCGTTACCACCGGTGTGACTTCCGCTTCGAATACGTCATCATTCATATTCTGGGATTCGGAGAGCCTGACAAGTTCTGAAAGGATCTCGTCATAGGAATCCGGATAACGTTTTCCGAAATCGTTCAGCGTGCAGATAAACGTATTGTCCCGGTATACATCCAGGCTGGCCAGCGACGCATAACGCGTACCGCGGATCCGCAGGTCCACGTTCCGGCTGATCGAAAGCGACTGATGCGAGCGGAACCATCTTCTCAGATAGACATTGATCTTTGCCATCTGCGCAGCTGTATATCTTGTCCGGCGGTAGGAAGATGTCGTCTGGGGCCGTGACGCGTAACCGCTGTACGTATCATTCTTCCGGTTCTGTCCGACAGCCGCGAACATGATCGCCATTACAACGCCTACGATAAAGAGCAGCGGCAGAACGGCCCCGCCGCCGAAGACCATAAACAATATAAATATCCACCAGAAGGTCGAAGCGCCTCCCTGATTTGAACCTCTAGCCATCTTGTTACCTCTTTGTTTATTCACGATTGATTATAACATATATCCGGACATCTATCGGATATGAAGAATACTTTCATTATTAAAAAGAAAAAATGAAGCCGGAGCTTCATTCTGTTTCCTCTGTATCCGGCGCCGAAGCCTCTTCGGCTTCTTCCTTTCGCGCCCTCCACATGTCGCTGTAGCTGATGAACCGGACCTCATCCGCATTCAGTTTTGCCTGGTTTCTCTGCTTCTTGATATTTCCTTCATGCACAGAATTCAGCAGATGCTTGTCCACCATATACTGCACATACAGTACTTTTTTCAGCAGGAACCAGTTCACCACGAATTCGCTGATGATGTCGCCGCGGTCCTCCACAGCTGTCAGGACATCCACTGCCCCTTCACGCTGCTGCTCGGATGCGCGGATCGCCTTTTCCTTCAGCTCGTCGTAATTCCTGTAGTATTTGCTGTCAAGCCTTCTCTGGATCGCGCCTGCGCGCTTTTCAAAGAGCCCGTCAAATGTTTCAGTAATCACTTCCGGATCATCTGATGTTACGGCAACGATATCATTTTTGTTGTCAATGAATTCGCTTCCCGGTTCCGTCATGCAGTAGTACAGTCCTTTCGCGTAAATGAAACTGAACTCGGAATACGGAACGACCATCATCGCTTTTTCAGTTCCGTCTTTGGCAGTATAAAGAATATATGGATAGACCAGAGGCCTGTTTTTCAGTTTGAAGATATCCTTATACCGGATGATCTGATTACTGATGGCGTTTTCGCTGATACCGGAACGCAGTCCCACACAGATCTTTGCATCAGGATATTTGCTGAGAATCGCAGTAAACGCTTCTTTCAGAACCGGTTCCAGTTCTTCGGAGGACTGACCCATGAAGTCTTCCAGATATCCGTTGAATGTGCAGTCGGTACCGTTTTTACGGCTGTCGAGTTTCGGGCCAAGTATTTCTGTAATCGTCATATGTCTAAACAATCCCTTCCGATGAACCTCGTCAATCTTGAGAATTATTGTAAATTTGTTCACTTAAAAAATCAATTCTTTTAATTTTTACATTGTCACTTTTTTTACAAAGCATGAAATATTTATGTTAAAACACATAATTTTGATATTGATTTTTATACATTTATGTCTGTGTGTCTGATAATCAATGAAACCTTCCTGTGCATTTTTCTGCATATGTTTTATGGTAAACTGAACCTATGAAAACGATTTTATGCAATGAACATCTGAAAACATTCATACTCCGGGCTCTGGCGCTGAAGCAGGATACCTCCGTTCTGCAGGATATCCGGACGCTGACACCGGAGCAGTATCTGCAGATCCGGAGGGAAGACAGGCAGGTCATGACCCTCCGGCTCGCGCATGTTCTGGACCAGGATGCGGAACAGTTTCCGGTATACGGGAAGATGTTCCGTTACCCGGCTTTCCTGCAGGAGATCCTGGCATTTGCGGAAGAATGCGTGAACTGCGGCATCCGGGCAGAAGATCTTCCCTCGGACAACGCCTCCGAGGCAGAACTGAAGAAGATCCTGTCCGGTGTCCTGACAACTGAAAAAACGGAAACGCAGGCGCTCACGGAAAGAAAAGAAGACGAAGATATCCTTATGTATCCCATGTTCATACAGGATGTACACCTTTACCGGGCCATGGTCCGGCTGGACGCAGAGACTGTTTCGTTTCCGGAAACTGTACAGGAATCCGTCCGGCTCGCACTCAATACCAGGCAGGAACTGGAAGCTGCCGCACAGGATATCTGCCTGCGCGGAAAGCCGTGCAATGTGATCCTGACTTCCGCGGAACAGCTCCCTGTGCTCCACGCCGTTTTCAGAAGATACGGGATTCCGTATGCATGCATCAACCGGAAGATCACAGTCCATATACTGAATATCTGCGCTTCCCTGATCAGGCTCGCAGTCCTGCAGGATACTTCCTCCTATCTGGACGCGGTCATTCAAAAAGCGTTTGGACCGGAATGCGATGCGTCCGCGCTTCGCTACGCTGCCGAGAGGATCACGGATATCACACAGCCGGTTTCAGTATCGGAAAAACTGAAAGAAACTGACTACGAGAAATACATCCCGGCATTCGAAGAACCGGAAAACCTGTATAATGCATTCCTCGCGGAGATCCATGCGGACCTCATTTCCCTTCTGGGACAGACGGACTGCGCCGGTATCCTGCAGGAAGCTTTCAGGATCCTGCAGAAATCACCGTATCTGAACGATCCGGCTGAACTGAGCGCTGCCCGGAAACTCCGCAGCCGGCTGATCTCCTGCGCACCGGAGATCCGCACAAAAGAGGATTTATTGATGCTTGCGGAAATGATCGCTCAGAGCGAAGCTTCCTATACGGATGATTCCGTCGATTTCTGCACCGTGACGGATCTGACCCATCCTGTCCTGCCGAAGGAAGTCTCTTATGTCATCGGCTGTTCAGGCCGTAATTATCCGGGTTTCCGTTCCCGCTCCGGTCTGTTTGATGAAGCATATGTCCGCAAGATCGAAAAATATCCTGCGCTTGAAGAACGTTATGACCTGTATCATTCCCAGCTGGAATGGATCAGGCACAGCGCCTCCGGGATCATCTGGTCCTGTCCGACAAATGACTATACGGGGAGGGAGATCCATCTTTCCTTTGATATCGAAAACCGGCTGAAAGAGACGATACAGAAATGGGATCTGATCGAACATAAGGAAAAGCGGAATATCCGTCATGTTCTTTCCGCTGATACTGCCCGGGAATTGTTTAGCCGCAAAGGAACAGCTTCCGGCTCTGTCAGCTCCATCGAACGGTATTTCAGCTGTCCGTATTCCTATTTCATCCAGCGGGGGCTCAAGGTCCGCATTGATGAGATACCGGCAATGGACGCGAGATCTCTCGGGGATATCCAGCACGCTTTCATGGAACACCATTTTAAAGACGGCCTGACCGCTGATGATATTCCTGCCTTCACGGCCCCGTATCTGAAAAATCTGACCGAAGTAAATCCGGCGCAGGAAGCTTTGATCCGGATGTGCGGCATGCGGCTGGAAAGATCATTGCGGAATGCCCTTCTTATCCTTGAAGAAATTGAGAAATCCACCTGCTTTGCGCAGAAGGAAGCGGAATACAGGTTTGACACCGAGATCATTAAAGGACTCAGCCTGCACGGGATCATTGACAGGGTCGATGCATACCATGATTATTTCCGAATCCTGGATTACAAATCTTCGGAAAAAAAGCTTTCTGAAAAAGATATCAAGGCAGGGCTGAAACTCCAGCTGCTGACGTATCTGATCATCTATTCGGAAATGAACCGCGCCGTTCCTTCCGGTGCCTATTACTATTCTCTTAAGGAAACAGCTGTCGATGAAAAGCCATATCATCTCAGTGCCGGAAAGCGGTCCGCCCCCGAAAAAGAGCTGACTGAGCTTTTCCATACACCGGAAGGTGATCTGGCCGATATGCTCAAAGAAAGAAGACTCACCGGATGGACAATGACCGAGAGTCCGGATGACGAAAACGAAACCATTACGGGATATAAAACAAAATATGACTTTGAAAAGATCAGGACATGTATCCTGGAAGTTTATGCGTACTTCCTGGAACACCTGCTGGACGGCGATATTCCTCTGGAACCGGCGCAGAATGCCTGCATGTACTGCGATTATTATCCGGTATGCAGATTCCAGGGGGAACAGGTCAGGAAAGAACCTGTCGTGATGAAAGATATTTCCCTCAAAGCAGATAAGGAGGACAGGAAATGACAATGAATTTTGATCCTCAGCAGAAAGAGGCTGTCCGCCGTACAGGCACAAACATCCTCGTCAGCGCATCTGCCGGCGCGGGAAAGACCAGAGTACTTGTATCCCGTCTGCTCAAACGATGCACCGAAGACAACATTCCCCTGGAACGGATCCTCGCACTGACATTTACCGAGGCAGCAGCGGGAGAAATGAAAAAGCGGCTTGCCGAAGAACTTAATAAAAGATTTCAGGAAGAAACGGATCCGGATGCGAAAGACTGGCTGAACCACCAGATCATCGCGTTGGAAAACGCTTCTATTACAACGATCGATTCCTACTGCCTTTCCATCATTCAGAAATACTGCAATGTGATCGGCCTCGATCCTGCCATTGCCCGTTCCGTACTGGATGAAGGAACGCGGGAGATCTTCCTGCAGAATGCTTTCGGAGATACAGTGCAGACATATATCGATAACGATCCGGAAACCATGTTCCGTCTTCTCCGCCTGCTGAGCTTCCGCAGCGAAGATTTCTCGGCATTATTCAGTTCCGTCAAGTCCATCAACAATTTCGCCCAGGCTTCCGTGAATCCGGATGAATGGTATGCGGAAGCGGGATCCTTTTATGGCAAAGTCCGTTCCTTCTCATCATTCCCGGAGCCCATTCTGGACGCATTCTTCAGCTATCTGCTTCTAGGATGCCGTGAACTTTCCGCGCTTGCCGCGCAGATGATGGAAAGCGGAAGTACGGATGAAAAGGTCAATACCGATGCCCTGGCATACGCGATGAACCGCATTCAGACCTGTATTAAGCATCTGCAGGATCACGAATATGTCCGGTACTGTGATGCACTGAAATCCCTCGCTGTCATAAAGACCTCTGCCGGCAAAGACGAAACATACAAGGCCGCGCGGAAAAAATATGAAGATAAGATCAAGGCAATGCTGGAGATCTGTTATGACGAGACTGTATGGGTCAGGGACGCGAACGCCGTCTCAGATGCGGCAGTTCTCCTGATCCGGCTCGCCCGGGATACATTCCATGCTTTTCAGAATGTTAAGCGGAAAAATACATGTATGGATTTCGGTGATATGGAACGTTTTGCCTGGGATATCCTGCAGAAGGAAAACGGGCTGGTCGCCGGCATGATACGTGATTCATTCGATGAGATCATGGTCGATGAATTCCAGGATACCAGTATCCTGCAGGATGCCATCATCCGTTCAATATCCCGCGGAAACAACATTTTCCGAGTCGGCGATGTCAAACAGTCGATCTATGGATTCCGTCAGGCAAAACCATCTCTGATGCGTGACCTGATGCACGAGGAAGGTGCCTGCCATATTACCCTGCAGCATAATTACCGTTCCAAAAAGAGTATCGTGGATTTTTCCAACCTGCTGTTCGGAAAGATCATGAATATCGATGAATTTGAAGATCATTACCGGGATGAAGATGTCGTTTCCATCGGCGCGCAGCGTCAGGACGAGCCTCCGGTTCCTGTTGTTTTCGCTGTCCTGCAGGACAGGGAAACCGAAGAAGACAGCGAAGAGGAAAGCATCGGCGCAAAGCAGGCAAAGGCGGAATGGATCGCGTCCAGGATCATCCGCATGAAACAGGAAAATCCGGAACTCCGTTACCGGGATTTTGCGGTCCTGCTGCGAAGTCATCAGGATAAAGCCTGGCTCAAAAACGTTTTTTCACGGTGCGGCATACCGTATGACATCGATGCCAGAACCGGTTTCTACCGTTCCCCTCTCTGCCAGACAGTTTTATCCGCCGCGAAATGCATCCTGTATCCGGATGATATGATCTCACTCCTCTCTGTGCTTACTTCAGAACTGTACAATTTCTCCGACGAAGAGATCGCGCAGATGAAGATCCGGCACGGTTCCCTGAAAAACGGTGTCCTTCAGGAACACCCGGAAGTATACAGGGATATCGCATATCTCCGCGAAACCGCCTTATCCGGTTCGCCTGTCGATTTTCTTGCGGCCATCGCGGATCTCAATCAGTTTTTCAACAAACTGGATCACGCCCAGAAAGCCAACTTTGATTTCCTGTTTGAAAAGACCGTGCAGGCAAACTATACGGATCTCTTTACATTTATTGAGAACATTGAAGCAGTAAAAGACGAGAAATCCAGTGAAGCCATGTCCATCGGAAAGGACGATGATGTTGTCGGGGTTACGACCATCCATCATTCCAAAGGTCTGCAGTATCCCATCGTCTTCCTGTGGAGTACTTCCCGCAACAGCCTTCAGAGCAAAAAAGAACCTGTCATGATCGACGACAGCCTGAAGCTCGGTATGTATTTTATCGATGAAATGACCAGCGTGAAACGGCCGCTGATCCACCGCATCGCTGTGGAATATGCCGTAAACAAAGCCGATCTTGAGGAAAGCATCCGGCTTCTCTACGTCGCTGTCACAAGGGCCGCAGACCGTCTGTTTATCGTTGATCATATCAAAAAAGATTTCCTGCCTGCAGTAGCGGATATGGTTCTCATGAACACAAGAAAAGGAACGAGCGGGATGATCCTCCCTGTTCTGCAGGAAGGTCCCCTTTTCCATATCGAATATCCCGAGTATGAACAGATCGGCCTTCCCGCGATCCCGCCGGCCGCTGAGACCAGAGAACTGCCTTCATTCACCATACCTGTCACCCGCTATGAACCGGTCATCACACCGAGTTCCTCAGAACTGAGAGGTCTCCCGGATCTGAATCTGAAAGCGCAGTCTGCGGGAACAGATTACGGTACACGGATGCACAGTGTGATCGAACATCTGCCGGATACGGTATGGACCGAAGAAGACCTGGAACCGTATGATCTTACAGATAATGAGAAATCACATCTTCTTGCTTTTGCGCAAAGTGATATTTACCGTCAGGCCCTGCACATGGATATTCACAAGGAATATCCCTTCTACATCGTGAAAGACCATACCCAGGTCTCGGGTATCGTGGATTTTATCGCTGTCGGAGAAGACAGTGTGATCCTGATCGATTTCAAGACTGATCATGCGGAACAGCAGACCCTTCTGGACCGCTATACAGACCAGCTTCAGATGTACAGATCCGCGGCTCAGACCATGTACCCCGGAAAGAACATCTCTGTTTACATTTACAGCCTGTATCTGGATTCATTTATCGGAATACCGGTTCACTGAAAATCAGGAAATTCCTGATTTTTTATATTCCTTCTGTCCTGCGAATAGAGAAAGCAGGAGGAACGAGGATGAAATCATATGACGAACTGACGATACAGGATGACTTCATGTTCGGGAAGATTAT
>CACZPD010000185.1 GCA_902782955.1 uncultured Erysipelotrichaceae bacterium | reverse complement strand
GATCTTCATCATAATGCCATGCACATTCTCCGACGAATTCATCATTTCTGTTTTTCAGATACCGGTAAAAGCGTCTTCCTTCCGGATCCCTGATCCATCTTTCATACCATGCGGCCCATTTCTCACGGGGAAACGGGATCGTTCCGCCGTAAGCCTGATTGTAGGACATGGTGCCGGCATCTTCCAGCATCCGCTGTCTGAACCACAGTTCTTCAAACGCAGGCTCATACAGCGATACGGTCTGATGCGGTTCAAATGTTGTCACGTACGAATCCCGCGATGTCATCAAATACTTTGTCTCCTATATGCTGTTCGACTTTGTACTCTTTGGAAACCTTCGCAATATCGTTGTAAATACCGTTTACGAAAACATGATTCAGCTCAGGATACCATCTGAAGACCGTATTCTCACGTCCGGCGAGCTGTTCCTGGAAGGCTTTGTAATCAACATCCGCAAGACACTGGAAATCCATGCCGCCCTGCATGATCAATGCCGGTTTTGTGCTTTCCAGCAGGTAATCGGAAGCTGTTTTCCTTCCCATTTCCTTAAAGTAGTAAAGGGTCGTACCGCCGCCGAATTTGGTCTTCTTCGCTTCTTCATCACTCATCTCATACAGGTTGGCAAATTTTTCCGCATACGCTTTATACTGCTTCCCGATGATCCAGTTGATCAAAGGGTTTTTTCCTTTCAGCTGCAGCAGCTGCCGCTGCAGGATCTCCTCAAGACGGAACGGCGATCCGGCCATCATGATCAGCCCTTTTACATCAGCACCTTCCGCATCGATTCTGGGCGCGAGCATGGCACCCATGCTGTGACCGAGAATATAGATATTGTCACTGTCGATCCGGGGATCGTCCTTCAGCATTTTCACAGCTGCCAAAGCATCATCGATCGTTTCCTCCCGGACGGTGATGAGGGTCTTCTCCTTCAGAATTTTTCTTCCGTATTTAAACGAACGCTTGTCATAGCGTATGGAAGCAATTCCCCTTTTCTGCAGACCTTCCGCGAGATCTTTGAAAGGCGTCAGCTTCATGACTTTTTCATCCATATTGCTGGAACCTGAGCCATGCACCATTACAACTGCAGGCACGGGTTTTGAAAGATCATCCGGAAGACACAGGATCCCGTCCAGCGGATATCCCGTCCCGGCATCAACGATAATTTTTTCATTCATATTTTTCCCTTTCCTCAGATCATTCTCAGTGATCTTTCCTACAGACCATGTTTCTCATGAAGCAGATAGGAATATACCACAGGCACCAGCACCATGACCGCCAGGAGAACCAACATGACATAGTCCGGAAAGATGCCTGTGAACGCCGCCATCAGCATCAGAAAGCCGCACACTACCCAGAGATAACCTCCCAGCCGGTGTGTCCGGTTCCAGTTTTCCTCGTTGTCCAGGGTCCACGGGATCTTGATCCCGATCGTATAATTTCTTCTTGCTTTCGGGAGGTAGTTACCTATAACAATAAACATGATTCCCATCAGTATTTCCGAGATGAACGTGATATCTGTTTTGATCCCGAGGTTGGCCGTATAGATCATAACCACGGCATACATGGAGATCAGCGGAACCAGCCAGAGCACGAATGTGTACATTTTCCGGGTAATGTTCTGACGTCTCGGATCATGCGCTGTCACAAACGCCGCGAACCAGTGCAGCACCAGCATGAAAGTCGGAATGCCGAATACCGCAAGGGCTTTGCCCATGTATCCGTTTGCCTGGTTGTCTAAGCCGAAATGCGTTGCCATCGGATCCGGCAGACGGTCCCATAACAGCAGACCGGCAAAGACCGGCAGAATGATCACGATACTGGTAATGATCAAAGTCCTTCTATTCTCTTTCAGCATCTGATTCACCTCCCCTGAGTGTTGTGATCCATAACATGATCTCTTCGAGAACCGATGTATTTAACTGATAATAGATATAATTCTTCTCCCTGCTCTCAAACAGAAGATCTGCCTGCTTCAGTATTTTGAGATGATAGGATATCGTCGCGCCGGTCATATCGAAATGCGAACTGATATCCCCGGCAGACATGGGTCCTTTTTTCAGCAGTTCCAGGATCTCACGCCGCACCGGGTCAGAGAGCGCCTTGAATGTTTCCGCAAATGACATCACAGACCTCCTTTCCAATCTATTTAGAATTTTATCTAAATACTGTATACTACCGTTCATTTATAAAATCAAGAGGTATTTAGAAATCCATCTAAATACCTCTGTTCTTTATATCGGAAGTTCCACCCGCGGAAACCTTGCCTGCGCTTCGTTCAGGACATCATAAGTGATGTTGTTTTCCCGCAGTTTGCGGATAAACATCGAAACATAGTCCTCTTCCGCGAAATACTGTATGAAATTCAGAAAGAAATATCCGTGCAGGGCGCTCATTTCGATCGTCAGCGGCACATGCATGGACGGCAGCGCGGTCGAAGGAAGTGCTTCATATTCCTGAATATACTGTTCGAGGTCGCCGAAACCTGCCTTTCCGACATAGCTGACTATAGCCGTTACACAGCCGGAAAGCCGGCGCATCTGTTCTGTGCAGTATGCTTTTCTTTCGCTGTATGTTTCCAGTGTTTTCAGATATCTGACAAGTTCCTGATATTCCCTGATATCCTCAAGGATCATATCGTTGTCTGTCTGGATCGTCACCATACCGCGGAAACAGGTCGTCCGTGTGCTGAACGGAAGATGCCGCATCCTGCGGATATACGGCAGACGTACATCCCCTACCAGGCTCTGG
>CACZPD010000184.1 GCA_902782955.1 uncultured Erysipelotrichaceae bacterium | reverse complement strand
ATATGATGACGTCCCGGCATAGACTGTCATATGATAGCTTTGTATATTCATTCTTCGCTTGTTTATGTTTCTCACATCGTCAGGCAAGCTCCTGCATATATCTCACAGGAGTCTTTTCAGCCTGAATGACAGAAACGCAAGCAGGGTTCATAGCGTCACAGCCCAAGAAGCGGACCACAGGATGATTCCAGACTAATCTTTCATCTTTGCGAAATAGGCGATCGTTGCCTTCAATCCTTCTTCCAGGTTCGTCTTTGGTTCCCATCCTAACAGCTTCCTTGCCAGGGTGATATCAGGATTTCTCCTTTTCGGATCATCTTTCGGCAACTCCTCAAAAACGACGGATGATGCAGATCCAGTCATATGGATGATCCGTTCAGCTAGTTCGAGCATCGTGATCTCCTCATACGGATTTCCGATATTGATCGGCCCCGTGATGGCAGGATCGCTGTTCATCAGCCGAACCATCCCCTCAACCTGATCGTCCACATAACAGAAACTGCGCGTTTGCTTCCCCGCTCCATAAACATGGATATCCTTTCCTGACAACGCGTTTATAATGAAGTTGGATACAACCCTTCCGTCATCTGTCTGCATGTTAGGTCCGTATGTATTGAAGATGCGCTGAACTTTGATTCTGATACCGAACTGTCTATAGTAATCAAAGAATAATGTCTCCGCAGTCCTTTTTCCTTCATCATAACATGATCTTTCACCTATTGGATTCACGTTACCCCAGTATGTTTCTGTCTGCGGATGTTCCAATGGATCCCCATAGACTTCGCTGGTGCTCGCCTGCAAAACAACGGCGTCGTTCCGTTTTGCAAGTTCCAGGACATTGACTGCGCCTATGACACTCGTTTTAGCTGTTTTTACCGGGTCGTGCTGGTAATGAACCGGACTCGCAGGACAGGCCAGATTATAGATCTGCTGAATCCCCTGCACTCTGATCGGTTCAGTAACATCGTGTTCCAGGAGTTCGAATCTCTGATCATCGAGCAAATCTGCCACGTTCCTGATACTGCCTGTGTAGAAATTGTCCAAGCAAATCACCCGGTTCCCTCCATGAACAAGCCTCCTGCAAAGATGGGAACCGATGAATCCAGCGCCGCCTGTTACAAGTATTCTCATATATTTATTCTCCTGTTATTCCAACATTTCATTTTCGTAACTTATCACCAATGGCAAAATGATATCATACCGAACCTCAAAAAAACGAACGGTCGCATCCAATTCATCCTTCCAAAAAAATAGGGAATCCCCGAAGCGTTTGTAGTAATCCGACATCAAAGGCGTCCATATTTCGAGGTAATCCTGCATCACGGCGTTCACATGCTCAGAGCTGAAATTCTGGCTCCCGATCTCCCGTATCGAATCCAAGAACAGAGCATAGAACTCGCGATTGCGCATCGCGGCTGAGAACAAAGGATATTTATCCAGCGCAGCCCGAAAGTGATCTGTTTCCGGAGCTGTACGTTCGTCATTATACAGTCCGGAGCTGAACTCTACATCATAAAGAATAAAGTTCCATCTGCCTTCGTCATATGACGAATCTCTGGTTCTCCAAAGAACATCGTTAGCTTGGGGGTCCCAATCAGCATCACCGATATAGATCCTTGCAGCACAATACTCAGCAAAAGATCGAATGTTGATGATCCCGCAGAATTCGTCCCATGTTTTGCTATCCGTCAGATTTCTGTTTGCATAAGACATCAGGTCCTCATACAGCTTAAGATCCTCTTTTTCTCCCTCTTCAACTTCCGCCTCCTTGATCACTATGACCTGATCCGGGTCAACTCCATAGCGCGCCTTCAGCATTTCATCCGATATCTTTTCAGACAGCATATAAGGTCCCCAGTATTCCCCATTCAGGAACAGGACCGCTGGACGGGAAAGGACAGTGGTGAACGCCCTGCCTGACGCAAGTTCCTGTAGCATGGCCCCTTTGAACTTAAGCCGTTCGGCACTGTTGCCTCCGTTGCGAACCTGGAAACTGCGATACCGTTCCGTTCCTTCGAACAATTCGTATTCAAGATACTTGCTGCCGTATTCCTTCCTGAAATAGAAATTAAAGGGTTTCTGAATCATCATGCGCGCAGCATGGCCAGTCACCCGCATCCCTGCATCCATCGCAATCAAAGGCCGAGAGCATGAGTCATAGATTTGGAGATAGCATGGACGTTCCCATTCTTTCCCGTGCTGTGTGAAATTGGTCTGGTATTCCCAATACAGTCCCTGACTAATCAGATCCTTCGCTTCCTCGGTTTGTCGCCATGAATCATAAACGGCGCCTGAAGCTAGTATCCCCGTCTCATAGTCCAGAAGGGAATCGGGATCCGTCACCACGGACAACACAAGACAGTCAGGATAAAGATAATCAAAGTTCACTCCCAGAAAGTATACCTCTGTGCAGACATCGCCGGTTTTACCGCCCTGACCAACAGCCATTGCACGAAGTACGCAGCCGAACGGAAGAGACGCATCGTCATAAATGTCTGTTTGTATCGTATTGATCGGGATCGTCATCAGATCGGAGTGCGCTGTCAGATTTCCACTCGTTCTGTGGCTAAGAGAGACCGTGACCTGATTCTTTTTACAATCATCCATGACGGATGGCACAGAAGAATCCGTTGTATACGCTACCGTATATCCGACCGGAGCCGTCAGCGTGACTCTCAGCTTTCGATCAGGATAGGTCCCGGAAAAATGGGAAAAACGGATCAGCGCCGGATCGGCATCTGATACCTCATCTGTCCGTCCGTTTACATGCGAAACCCTAGAGCATCCTGAGAACAAAGACAGCAAGAACAAAAGAATCAGTATGCAGCATACTTCATTGTGACACCATCGTTTTCTGCTTTTATTGCCGGAACGAATCATCTCTCCTTCTCCTCACTTTTGACTTCTTCTGAAAGCAGCGAAGCTATATCCGGGAACCGGAACGAACAGATTGAATCAACTCGCCCTCTCATCCGTTAAGGAAAGAATCCGGATGTCATCCAGGACCACGTTACCCCAGTATCGGCTCTCCCAGATCAGTTTCCCGGTATGCTTCGCAGATATGATCTCAAATGTCAGCCCTGTTCTGTTTTCAGTATTGATCATGTTTCCCGCAGCATCGCGGCGGAAAAATGAATACTTCATGAGATACATGCCTTCGGAAAACGGACTCGGATCCAGAGCGATATCCATTTGTGTCGTGCTTCCTCGTTCTCCACTGTAAAAATCATACAGCACATAGGTAGCCAGCGGGTCTCCGTTCATAGTCAGAATCTCCACACGAAGACATACATCCCTCAGATCGATCAGATTGACCCATTCCAGTCTCATCCTGATCTTCTCCGTATATTGGTAGCGGCCGCTATCCTTATCGAGATAAGACGCATGCAGCAATCGGATCCCGGGTGAAATGAGCCAGTCCGGATGCGGCTGTCCCCTATAATCAATCTCCGTCCTGACGCTGAATCCTGTATCCAGATATAGCAGTATGGCACGTTCCGTGTCCCCATCATAAACAATCCTGCCTTCATCCAACACGATGCAGCGATCACAGAGTTCCCGGATCGTATTCATGTTGTGGCTGACATACAGGACGGTCCTGCTTTCCTGGGAAGCCGCATAACGCATCTGATTCAGGCACTTTTTCTGAAAGGACATGTCTCCTACCGCCAGCACTTCGTCCATGATCATTATCTCACTGTTCAAATGGGAAGCGACAGCGAACGCAAGCTTTACATACATGCCACTCGAATACCGCTTGACCGGCGTATCGATGTATTCTCTAATCTCAGAAAAATCTATGATATCTTCGACTTTAGAGCGGATTTGAGCCATAGACATGCCCAGAATAGAACCATTTACGTAAATGTTTTCTCTTCCAGTCATCTCCGGGTGAAAACCGGTGCCGACTTCGAGCATGGAGGTCACTTTACCATACAGATAAGCGCGTCCTTCAGTCGGAGATGTGATTCTCGACAGTATCTTCAGGAGCGTGCTCTTACCCGCGCCGTTTTTGCCGAGGATTCCAAGCGTCTCTCCTTTATAGACCGTCAAGTCGATACCGTTCAGCGCCATTAGTTTGTCTCCGGAGAGCCTTTCGCGGTCATCAATCTTGCGATTTGGGTCTTCACGCCTGCGGGCCTTTGCCCACCAACTCTGAATATCCTTCTGCAGCGTGTCGTTTCCGATCTGTCCGATCCTGTATTCTTTTTTTAATCCTCTGACAATGATTGCAGGGACTTTTTCTTTCTCACCCATGAACCCTTTTTCTCATCAAATGGTATCAATAAACGTTTTTTCTACCCTTGAAAAAACATGCCATCCCATTAACAGGATCGCCGCAGTCACAAGAACAGACCAGACGCAGCTCCAAGGTACAAGCGTCCCCTTACCAAACAGTGCCAGCCGGAAAATCTCCATCGGCTGTGTCACGGGATTCAACAGTATCAGTGTTCGCATCACGCCCTCAGGAATCGTTGAAAGCGGAAACAGGACAGGCGTCGCATACATCCAGATCTGGCCGATGAATTGCACGATGACGTTCACGTCTCTGTATTTTGTCGTCGCACTAGAAAGAATGATCCCGCAGCCGAGTCCCAGAGCTCCAAGCTGAAGCAACAATACGGGGACCAGGAAAAACATCGTCCATGATCCTCTCACATCACCTTGGGCAAGGTCCCACAGGTAAAAGCAGAAAAACAGGACCATAATCACAAAAAACTGAATGCCTGCAATGATTACATGTGCGACAGGGAGCGTAATCCTTGGAAAATATATTTTACCAAAGAGTTGTGCGTTGGCCCTAAAGACGTTCGCATTGTCCAGAAACGAGGAAGCAAAAAATGTCCACAGCGAATTGCTTCCAAGGTAAAATAGAATCCCAGGAATCCCATCCGTCTGTATGCGAGCGATCCCACTGAATATGAACATGTAGGCGAGGCTCATAAGAAATGGCTTAAGAACGATCCATAAAGGTCCAAGGATCGTTTGCTTGTATTGCACCAGAAACTCACGTTTGACAAACACGCTTATCAGACCGCGGTATTCCAGCAGTTCCTTCCACACTCTTCTGCTGGGCCTCCTGCTGGAATCGATCAGGATATAGTCACCATACGCTTCCGGAGGCAGCAGTTCTTTTTCGTCAGGCATCGCGCGGTACTCCTTTTGAATCTTCTTCAGGCCTTATGCCGGATCATCAGCACTGAGCTTTCTGTTTCTTTTCGATGTCCATAAGGCTGTCAAGCTTTAGCCTTGCGGGCAGTGCATCAGTATCTTGAGAATGATCCGTGTCCCACAAAAGCATGATACGACTTGGTATACCGAGTTATGAGGTTCAAATATCTATTCATAACCTCTAATACACAGGAAAATAATCGTAAATACATGCATATTCGACAATGCCAATTAAAGATTACGGTGTAAAATTATACGTTCATTCTGTTTGTTTGTCAAGGGCACTCACTGGAACGCTTCTCCGAGTTTCCGCTGCATCTCTGGTGTCAGTATAGCAGATGCGATGCGGAATGGCTCTTTTGTCGCGACGATATGCATTTGTAAAGGGATCATACCATGAAGAAGAGTCAAGGCAAGCTGACAGACCGAGAACGGCTCGTCTGTGACAATCAACCGTAACGCCATTTTCCTGTGAAATCACGTCGAGCAGACTCGGCAATTGACACTACTTTGCTCGGCTGCATGCGGGCTTCTGCTGCATTATGATCCTGACAATAACCAGGCTTTCTCCATCGACTCTGTGAAGAGAATAAATGCGGCGCAAAAAGAAAGGCTCGGGAAGTCTAATTCGACAGGTTTCCCAAGCGATTCAGTATAGGTAAGTTTCTTTTGTGGCCCTTTTCTTTCAAGAAAGAGTGCGGAGCTGAGCGCTGTCTGTGGAGATGCAGCGAGGCGGAGCACGGGCAAAGCAAGGAGAAAGCAAGCGGTAGCGCAGCTTCGACTATGCTTTGCACCCGGTCAACGAAGCTTTCAATAATTCCTCTATTCGTGCAGCCGGCGCTCCCGCTGGAGCTCATCCCGTTTGCCCTGGATGCGGCCGTAGCAATAGGCCAAGAACCCGGCGCACAGAAGGTTGATGACGCCCAGGCTTGAATACCTCAGGTTGGATAGT
>CACZPD010000183.1 GCA_902782955.1 uncultured Erysipelotrichaceae bacterium | reverse complement strand
CTGCATCAGAAGGTCAAAGGCTGTTTCGCAGCTGCGGAAATCATATCTGTTCAGACCTTCATCCCCGTTGATGATGCCGACAAGGGTGACATCCGGATAATCCAGGCCTTTGGCGATCATCTGTGTCCCGACAAGGATGTCCGCTTCATGTCTTCCGAAGGCATCGAGGATGCCGGCATGTCCGTTCTTGCGGGATGTCGTATCACGGTCCATGCGCAGGATGCGCGCGTCCGGGAATAACTCTGCGAGCCGGGATTCCAGTTTCTCCGTTCCGACGCCGAACGTTGTAAAACCTTCCTTTGCGCCGCAGGCAGGACATGTATCGGGAACAGGAAATTCCGTTCCGCATGTATGGCATTTCATGCGCCGGATATCCCGGTGCCAGCTCATGGCGATATCGCAGTGCGGGCATACAAGCACTTTGTTGCAGGACCTGCATCTCAGCATCGTATGATACCCTCTCCGGTTAAGAAGAAGGATGCATTGTTCGTTATGATCCAGACGCTCCCGGATCTTTTCCTTCAGCGTCCGGGAAAGGATGCCGCCGCTTTCCGGATCTGCTTCCTTCCGCATCTCCGCGATATGGATCTCCGGTACAGAGCGGTTGAACCGCTCGTCCATCCGGATCAGGCGGTATACATTTTTCAATGCCCTGGCATAGCTCTCCAGGGATGGTGTCGCCGATCCGAGGATCAGCTTGCAGTGATGGTATCTGCTGCGCCAGACGGCAATATCCCGGCAGTGATACGCGGGCTCGTTTTCCTGTTTGTAGGAAGCATCGTGCTCCTCGTCCATCACGATCAGGCCGAGGTCCGTGAACGGCAGAAAAACAGCGCTCCGGGTTCCGACAACGATGGAAGTCCTGCCGCTTCTGACCTTCCGGTACTGTTCATATTTTTCCTGCGGATTCAGGCCGCTGTGATAGATTGCGAGATCCTCCCCGAAACGGGAAGACACCCTTTCGATCATCTGCGGAGTCAGCCCGATCTCCGGCACCAGGAACAGCACCTGTTTATTGCGTCGCAGCGCCTGTGCGGCAAGCTGCAGGTAGACTTCCGTCTTCCCGGATCCTGTCACACCTTTGATCAGATAAACATCATCGGTGCCGGATGTGATCTCATCCATGGCAGCCTGCTGTTCCCGGGAAAGGCTTTTTTCGGGAGACCGGATCTCCCGTTCCATACTCTGCGCTGTTCTTTCCTTTTCACAGACACGAAGCACTCCCTTTTTCACAAGCTGCGCAGCTTGGTTGGGAAATCGTTTCCGCAGTTCAGCGTAAGGAACTGTTCCTTCCTGTGCAACCCAGGCAAGCGCATCCGCCTGCTTCGGTGTCAGGGACGCTTCCTGATCCGTTATTTCCACCCATTTCTCCATGACGATCTTATGCTTGCCGGTATGCGGCTTGATCTTTGCCGGCAGCATCGCCTGAAAGCATGAGATGGTCGCGGATAACGTAGCTTCACGCATCCACAAAGCCAGATCATGCAGTTCATCGGTGATCAGCGGTTCTTTGTCCAGTACTTTCTGCACAGAAAAAAGACGTCTGCCGTACTTCTTTTCAAGTTCTTCCCGGCTGAGGTCCGTATCCTCAGCGCTCTCAACAAATCCGATCACGGTACGGTGGTTGAATTCCACCTCCACCCTCGTTCCGGCAGTTACATTTTCTTCACACAGGTAGGTAAAAGTCTGATCTATTTTGCGTGCCGGATGCTCGATCCAGCATTGAATTACTTTCATATGTCCATTATTATACAAAAAAAAGATATAATATAGGAAAGTTTTGGAGGATCGTATGAGAACAGACAAAAAATACCAAATGGGAATTCTCGGATGCGGAAATATGGGCATCGCCATTGCCAAAGGCGCAGTAAAAAACGAGTATCTGGAACGCTGGCAAATCTGTGCCTACGATCCCGATGAAACCGCGCAGGAACTGTGCCGGCAGGAAGGGATCACCCTGATGGAGAACGAAGCGGATGTTGTCAGGAATGCCCATGTCGTCCTGTTCGCCATGAAACAGAACCAGGTCGATGACGTCATCAAAGCAATCGGTGATGAACCGGTCAACTGTGTTCTCAGCATCGTAACAGGTCTTTCCATCTCATTTCTTCAGGACAGGCTGAATCACGTCCCGGTCATCCGCGCGCTCCCGGATACACCCCTGCAGATCAATGAAGGCTCAACAGCTTTATGCCGGTCTTCCAACTGCAAGGCGGATGAATATGACTTCGTTTTCCAGCTCTTCCAGTCCATGGGTGTTACCCGGACGATTCCGGAAGATAAGATCAGCGAGACTGCTGCCCTGCACAGTCTTTCCGCATATATCTATTACTTCGTCCAGAGCATGCTGGAGGATGCTAAATCACGCGGCGTGGATGAAGACAGTGCCCGCGCGCTGATCACGCAGACCGTCATTGGTACCGGCAAACTGCTCAGGGAACACAGCCGGCAGCCGATCTATGAATTCATCGATGAGGTCGCCCTCAATGATGACACGATCATTGAAGCGCTGACAGCCATGCTGGAATTGAATATGTTCGAGATCATCCACCAGGCAAATGAAAAATGCATTGCCCGTGCCGAGCATATCGAAACGAAATAAACAGTTTATTACACAGACCAGGTCAGTAATACCTGGTTTTTTTGTTATGAAAAGAGCCGTGACGCTCACGGCTCTCTATCAGTAATGATTTCGTCCAGCGTGATATCCCAGGGATCGGTTTCGATCGCTTCCGTTTTCTGGACGGCATAGGCGATCCCGATCTTTTTCCGGACACCGGGAAGTACGGAATCATAATATCCCTTCCCGTATCCGACCCGGTGATCATCCTCATCAAATGCCGCCAGCGGCACCAGCATAAGGTCCATATCTTCCGGTCTGACGGGTCTTTCCCTGACCGGTTCCGGGACACCGAACGCGCCCGGTTCTGTATCGGAAAACGAATCGATCTCATGGAAAACAAGCGTACTGCCTGTGACTTTCGGCACGGCTGTACGGATACCCTGTTCCCATGCATACCGGAGGATACCGTATGTGTCCGCTTCTTCCGGCAGCGATATATAACAGCCGATGAGCGATGTTCCCTGCAGGACCTCCTTCACTTTCGCAAAGATCCGGGCATCCGCCCTTTTTCTTTCTTCCGGGCTGAGTGCCTTTCTTGCCTGACGCCCTGAACGGCGTGCTGCCTGCTTATCCAATGGAACCACTCATATCCAGCTTCAGCAGCTGGTTCAGCTCAACTGCGTATTCCATCGGCAGCTCCCTGGTGAACGGCTCGAGGAATCCCATGACGATCATTTCAGTTGCCTGCGCTTCGCTCAGTCCGCGTGACATCAGGTAGAACAGTTCTTCTTCGGAGATCTTGGATACCGTCGCTTCGTGTTCGATCGTACTGGTGTTGTTAAGGCTTCTGTTTTCCGGGATCGTATCCGAAGTGGAAAGCTTATCCAGAATGAGGGTATCGCATTCCACCTTTGATTTGGCATATTCCGCTTTCGGTCCGTGGATCACCTGTCCGCGGTAATTCGCGGTACCGCCGTTCCGGGATACGGATTTGGAAATGATCGTGGAGCTTGTGTGCGGTGCCAGATGGATCATCTTGGCGCCTGTATCCTGGATCTGGTTGCTGCCGGCAACAGCGACGGAGATCGTCATGCCGCGGGCATATTCCCCGGCCAGGATGCACGCCGGATATTTCATGGAGATATGGGAACCGACATTGCCGTCGATCCATTCCATCGCGGCATGTGCTTCCGCCTTTGCCCTTTTCGTCGTCAGGTTGAGAATGTTCTTCGACCAGTTCTGGACAGTGGAATAACGTACTTTCGCGCCTTCCTCCACAAAGATCTCGACCACTGCCGCATGCAGGGAATCCTTGGAATAGATCGGGGCGGTACAGCCTTCCACATAGTGCAGATCAGCGCCTTTGCCGGCAATGATCAGCGTTCTTTCAAACTGTCCCATGCTCTCGGTATTGATGCGGAAATACGACTGCAGCGGTTTTTCCAGCGTTACGCCCGGCGGGACATAAATGAAGCTGCCGCCTGACCATACCGCGCTGTTGAGCGCCGCGAATTTGTTGTCTGTCGGCGGGACGATCTTCGCGAAGTATTTTTTAAACAAATCCGGCACCGTTCTCAGGGCTGTATCGGTATCGAGGAAAATGACGCCCTTTTCCGTAACTTCATCCAGCATGTTGTGGTAAACGACTTCCGATTCATACTGGGTCGTAACGCCGGCCAGGAATTTCTTTTCCGCTTCGGGAATGCCGAGCCTGTCAAAGGTATCCTTGATCGTATCCGGCACATCATCCCATGATTTCGTCTCTTTCTGGTCGGATGGCTTGATGTAGTATGTATAGTCGCTGAAATCGATCTCGGAAAGGTCCGGTCCCCATTCGGGCATCGGCATCGATTCAAACTGATGAAAGGATCTGACCCGGAAATCCGTCATCCATTCCGGTTCCCCCTTGATGCGGGAGATCTCGCGGACGATCTCTTCCGTCAGACCTTTGCCGGTATTGAATACCGATACGTCTTCATCCCGGAAACCGTACTGGTAATCATCCTGCGATGTAATGACATCATTGTTCTTCTCAGACATCCTGACGCTCACTTTCTTCCAGCATCTGCTTCATGGCATTCCAGCCGATCGTCGCGCATTTGATACGGTTGGCCTGCTTGTATACATTCTGCATGGCAACCGCTTCATCCAGCAGGTCCGCATCATAATCCTGATGATCGATCATGCGGAAGTATTCCGCAATGATCCGGTCGGCTTCCTCTTTCGTCTTCCCAATCAGCAGTTCGGTCATGATGCTGGTGCTTGCCGTTGCGATCGTGCATGCCACGCCGTCAAAACGGATATCCTCGACAATATCACCGCTGATCTTTGACTGGACGGTAATGTCATCGATACAGGAATCCGATGCCATATGGACCGAGCGGTAGCCTTCATCCTTCGTCAGCTCATGATTGCGCGGATATTGATAATGATCCATAATCACTTCCCGCAGTACTGCAGGATCATTTAACATGCTCATTTTTTCATTCATTCTTCTTCTCCTCTCCTCAGAAAAAGATTCCGATCGCATTTTCAACGGAGATATCCCTGCATGCCTCGACGCAGAGATCCACTTCTTCCTTAGTATTGTAAAAGTACAGGGATGCGCGTACGGTAGAATCCGTACCGATCACTTCGTGCAGGATCTTGGCGCAGTGGTTGCCGCTTCTGACGGCAATATTCCTGCTGGCAAGATACCCTGCCGCATCCTGTGAAAAAACATCTTTTGCATTGAAATCAACCGGTCCGTATACATTTCCGGCATTGTAGATCTCAATATTGTCCAGTTCCTTCATCTTTTCGATAAAGTACGCCCGCAACTGTTTTTCATAGGCATGGATGTTGTCCAGGCCGATGTCCATGAGAAATTCGGCAGCTGCTTTGAGTCCGATCACGCCTTCGATATTTGGTGTTCCTGCCTCAAATTTGACCGGCGGGTTTTTCAGGATAACGGAGCCGCAGGATTCAAATCTCGCGTTCATGTCCCCGCCCATAAAGACCGGGTCCATTTTTTCCAGCAGGCTGTATTTTCCAAACAGTACGCCGACCCCGCTTGGGCCGCACATCTTATGTGCCGAGAAAGACAGGAAATCAACATCCAGGTCTTTCACGTCGATCTTCATATGCGGAACGGACTGGGCACCGTCTACAGCAACCAGGGCGCCGCACCGGTGCGCTGCCGCGGTGATCTCCTTCACCGGCTGCACCGATCCGAGCACATTGGTGACATGCGCGATCACAACAGCTCTGACGCCTTTATGCATGGCTTTCTCGAAAGCTTGCAAAGTGATATTGCCTTCTTTGTCCAGCGGAATATATTCGATCTTAATACCGTCTTCCTTCTGCAGTCTGTACCAGGGCAGAAGATTGCTGGCATGTTCCGCCTGCGTCGTCAGGATCACATCACCCGGCTTCAGAAAGTTCTTTCCAAGCCCGTAAGCGATCTGATTCAGGGACGCAGTCGCGTTATGCGTAAAGATGACCTCTTTTTCGCCGCAGTTCAGCAGTCTGGCAATAACAGCCCTCGTGCCGTCGTACAGCCTGTCATTGACTGCCGCGACCGGATAATCCCCGCGATGTACATTGCTGGTATGACGCAGGTAAAAGTCGCTGACCGCGTCGATCACGCACTGCGGTTTCAGCGTTGTCGCACCATTGTCAAAATAT
>CACZPD010000182.1 GCA_902782955.1 uncultured Erysipelotrichaceae bacterium | reverse complement strand
GAAAAAGCTTTCCTTACAGTTTCTTCGTCCGTGTAGTCGATGCACGGTCCTTTCGGTATATAGAGGAAAGGATGTCCGACACTTCTTCCCCGCAAGACCATAGCCGTTCCGATGAGTTTGTCATCTTCCATGAAACCGAGCATTGTACAGGTATATCCTTTTGTATGTTCCTGATTATGCCCCCACATGGAAGTCTTCATATAATGGGCATAAGGATGTGCTTCCGCAAAAGCATCGAATGCCTGTTCATCATCCATCTTTTTCAGAATCATCCGGTCCCCTCCTTTCCTACAGATTGAGTTTATCAGATTTCACGGTGCCGGTCATCCGAATTCATTCGTTTATATTCTGTTTTCATGCATACCATGAGATAATAAAGCCGATAAAACAGGAGGAAATTATGAGTGAAATAATCAGCGTCGAAAAAGCAAAGGAACTTCTCGGCAGTTTTACCGAACAGGCGGAAACACTGGTGAAAGACCCTTCCAAAGTTGAAGATCTTCTGGTCAGTCTGGAAGAAAAGACGAAGGATATCCCGAAAGTCGGTGATGCCCTGTCCCGTGTTCCGCTGATGATCTCCATGATCAGGAGCTACATCACAAAGGAATACACGGAAGTATCCCCGAAAGTCATCGTTTCCATGATCAGTTCCCTGATCTATCTGTTAAAGGGAAAAGACCTGATCCCGGACAAGATCCCGCTGCTCGGCTACGCGGATGACATCGCTGTCGCAGGTCTTGCATTCAAACTGGTTGAACCGGAACTGAATGCCTACGAAAAATGGAGAGAAGAGAAAAGAGCCAGCGCATAAACAAACGATCCGGATCATAACAGATCCGGATCATTTTTATTTTATTCTTTCAATGCTGTAGGACTTCCACTGCCAAAGGGTGACTTCCCCTTCCGGATCAGTGACTGTCAGTTCATTCCCGTTCACTTCGATATCCAGGACCTCGGGATCCAGGAAAGACGACATCCATTTCGGCTTCAGTGCTCCGTCACGGAAATTATAGATATATACATGTTCACGCAAGGTCTTTTCATCCCTTTCTTCCCAGAACGGATGATAATCCCCGTAATCCATATGATTCCATATGAGCATAAGGATCTCTTCTTCCCCGTCCTGATCCAGATCACAGGTCATGGATTTTGCGCATTTCCAGTCAGGATCAAAGACTTCCTGTTCATCCACATATACGGTTTTATCTTTTACTGTAAGTGAATGTCCGCCGGGAAGTGTTATGGAATTCTCTTCCCAGATGATCCAGGACGGATATCGTGTGCATCCCGTCAGGAACAGGAGGATCACTATATACAGCCATTTATTCCTGCACAAAGCGGTTTGTCCATTCCGCCATTGCCGGCGGATTATTCCAGTCATTCAGCATCGCTCTCCACTGCTCATCTGTGAGTCTCTGGCTGATCGGCTGTTCGAATTCATAGTAGCTGAACACGGCGCCGCTCGCGATCCTCACTTTGCCGTCAAAATATACTGCCACATAGATGTTGGCCGGTTTACCTGTCGCTATTTCCAGGCATCTGCCGTTGGGATCTGTCGCGATATCCGCTACGATCGGTGACGGGCAGTCCATGGCGCGGGTGATGCCCTCATTCATGGTCTTGAGCCACAGATGTTCCAGCGTTCCGCCGTAGGAACGGATCAGGTCGAATTCTTCATCGGTCGGCAGTTCCCCTCTCAGTTCTTTTTCCGCGATGACCTGGAGCTTCGAAGCCAGTTCGCTGAACAGTTTCAGATATTCAACATCCTCCGGGGATATCACACCGTATTTCTGCAGTCCTTCGGATGTAAACTGCGCCAGTTCGGACAGATGCAGGAATACTTCCGGTTCGCATTCAACATATCCCCTGTCATCCGGGATTTCGTCAAAACCGGCACCGCCCATTTCCGACATGACCTGCTTGGCATACAGGATACTGTCGTGTTTCAGTTCGGCATAGCTTCCGAGGAAAGACATCAGGTTCTTGAACTGCCATTTATCTGACTGCATGAACATCGGAAAAGTTTCATCATAAGTTCTGAGCAGCGGACGCAGCGTCTTCAGCCATAATGCGTATACGCTCGCGCTCCATACTTTTTCATCGCTGTCCGCGTAGATTTCCCGCAGTGCCTGCATATTCTCGCTGAAGCCTGCGTATTCGTTATTCCCGCCCTGTTCCAGCAGGGACAGCGCTGCGTCCGATCCGAGCGCTGCCGGGACATCCAGCCCGCTCGGCAGAAGTCTCTGCGCGCCGGAAGGATTTTCTTTCACTTTCCTGTAGATCAGGTTCTGCATGATGTCCGCGTCGATGGTAAATCTCTGTCCCATCAGCCGGAAGCCCGTGATCTTGCCTTCCAGATCCGGCTCGATCGTTTCATTGTATACAGGCATGGAGTTGAGTTTCGGGGCACCCAGTTTCCCGGTAGCCGCATGATATTTTTTCCATTTTGAATCATCCCCGGCCAGATCTTCGGCTTTTACTTCCTTTCCGTAGACGCTTTCCAGCACCGGATAGTATTCATAGAATCCGCTGTCATCACTTTCTCCGGCAAAGAACGCGGTAATCGTATATACAGCTTCCCAGTCCGTAAAGTCCCCGTCACGCATGGCCATTACAGCAAGAAGCGCGCTTCTGTCCAGATCTTCATACTTCTGCGTGAAGTTGCTCTGGCCATACCACATCATCGTGCGGAAATACTTCTGCAGCTGTTCGCTTTCCGTATAGTATCCGCGCGGGATGTACTGGCTGTAATCCATCATCTGCGGGTCTTCCGCGTCTACAGTGAAAAGCGGTGAATCCGCGATTCCCCCGGCCGCCATGATCAGGTCATACTCAGCCTTTGCATTCTCGCTCATCTCTGCCTCCTCACCGATCAGATTCACTGCGACCGAAAAGAAATCCACATTCCTCTGCGCAGCACTTTCCCATTCCGTGGAAGCCAGTGCGTCACGCTGTTCAATGGATTTTTCCAGAAGCGATTTTGACATGAGCCTGATCTTGTCAGACAGGGATGTTTTTTCCAGGGTTTTCTGCAGATACGCATAATACAGATGGTAAGTATGCATCATGGAATCAACAGTGATGAAACTCGGCACATACCCGTAGGTATTGCTTTCATATATTTCAAAGAACTCATCTCCCCAGCCTCGTCTGACCACAAATCCGTCTTCCTCGATCTGTTTCTTAGCCGCATCGCTGAGCCAGGAAAAATCTGATTGATTCAGGACATTCCCCAGATTCGGATCAACTGAATATGCCTCAGCGGAAGGCGTTACGGAATAATCAGAAAAAGACCTGTCAATAATTGTCGGTCTGGCCAAAGCTGTGACAGAAACGGCCTCTTCTTCCGGGGCGGAAGATCCGCCTGATGAGGAAGAAGAACATGCGCATAAAAGCGCCGCCGTCAGTAAAACAGATATGAATTTTTTCATGGCATCCACCTCTTTTGGTTACAGGTAAATGATATCATTTTTAGAACATGATGTCAGAAGATCATATGCACCAAAACTAAAATCATTTCAGCCTGTCAATTCAAATAGATTGCAGATAGATTCATAAGTTTTTGCCAAAAAATCATGACCACCCGTAAAACGGGTGGTTTGCTCTGAGGCTATAAGCCTTGGTGTGCAAGCCAGCGCCTTAAGACGCTGGCTTTTCCATACCTTGTATGTCGAAGCCACTATTGCATCTTCAACCGTCGCCGGCCGTCAACGGCCTCTGACTACTTCTTGT
>CACZPD010000181.1 GCA_902782955.1 uncultured Erysipelotrichaceae bacterium | reverse complement strand
TTTCGTCAGTTCCTTTTCCGGCCATTTCTTGGCCGCATAGGAGAAGTAGGAACCAAGGACCACGGCATGTTTAACACCGCATTCCTTGCACAAACGCAGCAGTCTGTCGACCGGGTCGATATTGTACTTTTTGTACATGTCATAAATCGGCGCAGGTCCTTCAACACGCTCATCCACACCGGCTGCGAAGATGAACCCTTCACATCCTTCCAGACATGCGCGCAGTTCGTCATCGGTCATTTCCAGATAATTGCCGAAGGTCAGTTTCATTTCCGACGGGAGATGTGCCCCTTCAGGCAGCGGCGGAAGTGCGATGCTGGAGACTTCGTGGCCGCGGTTGATCAGTTCTTTTGCGGCTTCGGAACCAAGCAGTCCGGTGCCTCCGATCATAAAGATTTTCATTATATTTACTCCTTCCGGCTTGACGACGCAAGCCTTCTTCAATAGCATAATAGCAACACGGTGTTGCTTTAACAATCAGCAGATGTTTTACTGATGTTGTGTTGTCAACACATCGGGAAACAATGTTGAAAAAAGATTATTTTCTGAATAAAAGGAGACAGGGATATGGAAACGGAAAGCCGGAGAGTACGTATGACGAAGAAGCTGATACGGACAGCGCTGATCGAACTGATGCAGGAAAAACCCTTCTCAGCGATTACGATCAAGGAACTGTGCATACGGGCGGATATCAACCGCACAACGTTCTATAAACATTACACGGATCAGAAAGCTGTGCTTTCGGAGATCGAGGCAGAACTGGTAAGCAGAACGATGGATTATATGAAGGATGTCAGCCGGGATGCCGCAACGATCGATTTTATTGAAGCATTTCTGAAATACGTGCGGACGAACAGCGATCTGTTCAAGGTGCTTTTCTGCAGCGGAGGGGAACATGAAAAAATGATGCTTTCCTACATGCAGAACGTATTGAAGCAGCTGCGTCCCAATCTTCCGGAATACGGTTCCCGGAAACAGGAAAAGTACGTACTGAGTTTTCTGATGTACGGTTCCTTCCATGTACTTCTGACATGGATCGAACAGGATTTTGATCTGCCTGAGAAAGAAGTGGCACAGTTGATCTATACGATGTGTGACAGCATCAGTACCGGAATAGCGGAATAGTTGTTCATATTTCCGATACGTTATTACATTTCAGACAAGGAAATTCATGACCAGTGTTGTCATGACTTCTTTTTCTTCAGGCCGGGATTCCGCAATCATCAGCGTGATTGCGACAAGGGCGCTGTCACTGATCCGTTTATGGCCGTCTTTCAGAAGAATATGATTCCTGTTCATGAATTCCAGAAACAGGGATGCAGCGATCCGTTTGCAACCATCCGTGAATGGATGATCCTTGATCATGAAATAAAGAAGATTGGCTGCTTTTTCCTCCAGCGAAGGATATACTTCTTTTCCGAATACATTCTGATAGACTGCCGCAAGGATCCCTTCTACTTTTCCTTTTTCTTTTTCAACACCGAATACAGCAGATCTTCCGGTATATTCCATATGGTCGATAATATTTCTGCATTCTGCATAAGTCAGCCGGTAAACAGGCCGAGTTCCTGCCGGCCGGCTGAGTGACTGATGATCATAATGATCCAGAAGGGCCAGTGCATCCGTATAGGCATTGACAGCTTTCAGAACTTCCTGTTCCTCTCCTTCAAAAGAGCCGGCAATGATGCGAGACTGCAATTCAATTGTTTTGCCCTGTGCTGCCAGAAGACGTGCATTGGCTGCATATCCCTGCAGAATATATTGTCTGAGCACATGATTTGCCCATCTTCTGAATTCAATTCCCCGCTTTGATTTCACTCTGTAGCCAACGGAAATAAACATATCCAGATTGTAATGTTCAACGTTTCTTACTACTTTCCGGCTGCCTTCCTTTTGAACTGTCGCAAATTTTGAGACAGTTGAACGATCGAGTTCTTCTTTCAAGGCATTTTCTATATGTTTCCCTATTGTTTTCACATCTCTCTCAAACAGCTTGGCCATCTGATTCCTTGTAAGCCATACTGTTTCTCTGTCTGTTTCAACAAGAAGCTTTACTTCTTTATCTGCAGTTTCAAATAAAACAATCTCATTCTTTGCCATTTTTGGACTCTCCTTTATTGTTTTATTCGCAGAAAAGATAGAATTTCTTAAAAAAAACCAGCAACATCTTGCCGGTCTTCAGAATGCCCTCGGATCCTGTCAGTACCTGCACACCAGCAGGATCCATTCTCTTACGGATTTTGGTTCCATCCGGGAGTCCTCTTTTTCATAACAATAATAATGAGATCCAGCGCCAGAAAGACAATACCCAGCCACCGGATCATGTCTGTCAGGGAACTGGAGGTGCCGTAGATCTCCAGCACACCGGCGAGAAGACTCCCGCCCGTTAACAGCAGGATGCCGTCATTCCAGAAACGTCCGGCAGTCTTATGCAATAACAGACATGGCAGCGCACCCAGAAGCAGAGGGTACAGGAACATCAGGATCATATTCATGGAGTATACACCGAAGCTGAACATCTCATAGACAAATGCGAATATGATACAAAACAGTGTGATACCCATCCAGATCAGGAGTGGCTTGTTTTTCTTAATATCCAATACAGATAACATCACTAACACTCCTTTCGGAAATACTGCTGCCGCTGGTCGTCGGATTGTTCACAAGTTTGCCGTTGAAGACCATGGTGGAAGATCCGCCGCCGTCAAGGTTGTAGGCAGTTGTTATGTCAAAGTTTTCATGCAGGAACTGAGCGAGTTCGTATAAGGAAAGACCTTCGCTTTCATCTGTACGTCCGTCTGCGACCACGAACAGATAATGCAGAGGTTCGATCTCACAAATGGCAGTCCGCGGATTGGAAGCCATTGCCTTGCCGACTTCATCAGATGCGCTGACACTGATCTCGCCGTCAATGATCAGCGCTGGTCCGAATGAGAAGACCTGCAGCGCGCCGGAAGACTCGATCTCCGAAGCATCGGCCGTGCCTTCCGTAATGATGGAAAAACTGCCGTCCGCGTTGATCACGAGATCTTCCTGGTCAGAGGAAGAAACCGTATCTCTGTAGAGCGTGCCGTTGCGCAGAACATAACCGCTGTTCCGGGCACCATAGTAATCACCGTTAATGGCGAGGATCGCGCTGTTTTCCTGAGCGATCGAACTGGTTTGATCCGTCACGTTTTTGCCGTATGCATTATCCGCGAATGCCGCATAGAGATAATCGACGGAGGACAGCTGTACATCAGCGACGTAGATCTGTGTATCGCAGTACGTATATTCCGTAATGGATATCCGGATATTGTCATCGGAATACGCTGACGCGTCCGCGGATGAGAGATCCAGGGACTCAGCAGTTTCCGTTTCCGCAGATGAAGCCCGGTGTTTCGTATGGGATCCATGTCCTGATCCGCTTCCGGAAGAATGCTTTCTTTTACCCGAAGATGAATCATCGGATCCTGTATTCTCCGTATCTGCGACTGCGGACGTATCAGATACCACGTGGGCGTCTACAGTCTGGTATGTCCGCGTGATCACGAAAGTATCCAGAAGGGTATAGACCATCAGGCCGGCAATCAGGATACAGTCCGCGGCATAGAACATTTTCCGTTCAGTATTGTTTTTCTTCATTGTTTCACCATCCTGTCTGTGCTGTTTTGAAAATATATCTCTGCTGCATCGTCCAGGAAAAGATGAACAGGATCATCTCGGTCAGGATTTTTGCGGCAAAGTGATTCATATGCAGACCCTGTGTCAGTACATACAGGATCCCGGTATTGAGGGCCAGGACCGCAAGCGCCAGGGCAGCGTATTTCATCACGCTGTCTTTCCGTTTGTTCCTGTCATTGAAGACTGCTTTGCGGTTGAGCTCATAGTTGAAGGCAGCGGATATGAAGCGGGCCAGTATATTTGCGGTAAGGATACCGCTGCTGCTTTTGAGAAACAGGGTAAAGAACGCAAAGGCACAGAGATCCACAAAGAAACTGGCTATGGATGAAAGTCCGAAGTGCAGGATCTGTTTGTAGATCAGGAAAGAATCACGGAACGGGTGAAAGTGTGAACAGGCATTATTGTCTTCATATACTGCTGTGATCTCATTTTCTTTGAAAGGAATCTTTTCCTTCACACAGTTAAGAAGCTGGTTCATTTCATATTCATAACGTTCCCCGGGAATTGCCAGCATTTTTTCGGCCAGGGAACTGTGGAATGCCCTTAACCCGGTCTGGGTATCATGGACATGCACGCCGGTAAACAGCCGGAAGACCGTTTCGGTGATCTTGTTGCCGTAATAAGACTTGAAAGGCACATCTTTTTTGTGGAAGATACGTGTGCCGAGAACCAGTGAATCAGGAAAGTTTTCCGTGTATTCCGCTGTACAAAGGATGTCATCAGGAAGATGCTGGCCGTCTGCGTCCGCGGTAACGACAATACAGCTGCCGTAATGCTCAAGGATATACCGGAAGCCGGTCTTCAGAGCCGCTCCTTTTCCCCGGTTTATTTCATGCGTCAGAACGACCGCGGAACCGGATATACTTCGGAATATATCGTCATATTCCTCCGGAGAGCCGTCGTTAATCACAATGCACTCCATATTGCGTTTCTTCAGTTCCCGGACAAGGTCTTTCAGCCCGCTGCCGGGACAATAGGCAGGAATGATTACTGTATGGGTATTCATTCGTTTCACCTCCTTTTCCTGCTGATAAAAGGATGCCGGCAGAAAGAAAAGAGATGATGAAGAGCAAGTGAAGAAATGCTGAATGTTTGTGACGGTTTTCTTCACACCGGAAGTTTCAGGATCCGTCCGTGTTTCTTCAGGGTAATCAAAAAAAGGATTCCGGCTCGGCGGAATCCGGTTCATGATAAGATGTATAAAAAGTATAGAAGACGGCTTTAGCGGATACAGGGAGACTGCAGTCTTTCTGCCGCAGGATCATACGATCGCATGACAGGAGAAAAATTATGATCAGAAAATACACGATGGGCAGCCCGGTCACTACGGACGCTGTTGTAATGGATATTCCTGCCGAAAACATGGAAGGGTATCCTTTTGCGAACAGGACCGAAGACGGAAAGTTTATTTTTTCCTTTGCGCTGGGAGATGACGAAATCGTCTACGGCCTGGGGGAAGCACCCCGCGGCATCAATAAAAGGGGATGGATCTACCGCAGCTGGTGCAGTGATGATCCGTTTCATACCGAAACAAAACAGGCCCTTTATGCGGCACATAATTTCCTGATACACGGGACCTGCGGGATATTCATCGATTATCCTTCCGAGATCATCTGGGATATCGGATATACGCACCCGGATGAAGTGATTATCACAATAGAAGGCCCGGATTTCGATATCTATCTGATCAGTGGTGATTCACCGATTCAGATCGTGCGTGAATTCCGCGGACTGACCGGACAGGCCTATATCCCGCCGTTCTGGGCATTCGGCTATCAGCAGTCCCGCTGGAGCTACCATAATGCCGAAGCGGTGCGCAACATCATCCGGAAATATGATGAAGCATCGATACCGCTTGACTGTGTCTATCTCGATATCGATTATATGGAGCGGTTTAAAAACTTTACGGTCAACCGGGAAACATTTCCGGATTTTGAACAGCTCGTCAGTGAGATGAAAGAAAAGAACATCCACCTGATCCCGATCATCGATGCCGGCGTCAAAAAAGAAGAGGGCTACCGTGTATATGAAGAAGGAAAGGAAAAGAGATACTTCTGCCGGACGGAAGACGGCAGTGATTTTGAAGGCGGTGTCTGGCCGGGCATCGTCGGATTCCCGGATTTCCTGCGCCCCGAAGTACGGGCATGGTTCGGAGAACAGTACCGTTTCCTGACCGATATGGGTATTGACGGATTCTGGAATGACATGAACGAACCGGCGATCTTCTATTCTGTCAGGGGTCTGGAAAACGCCTTGGAAGAAGCGGGAAAACTGCGCGGTCAGAATCTGGATCTGGGTAAGTTCTTTTACCTGAAAAATGTCTTTTCGGAACTGTCGAACAACATGGAAGATTACGCTTCCATCACGCACGAAGCAGACGGCAGGACCGTCAGCCATATGGCTGTGCATAACCTGTACGGTGCCAATATGACAAGGGCAGCAGGCGAGTTCTTTGAAAAGGAATTCGGCAGAGAGAAGATCCTGATGTTTTCCCGTGCCTCCTATATCGGAGCCCACCGGTACGGCGGCATCTGGTTCGGTGATAATCACTCCTGGTGGTCGCATATCCTGCTTTCCCTGAAAATGCTGGTGAACGCAAATATGTGCGGCTTCCTGTACTGCGGAGCAGATCTCGGCGGTTTCAATGAAAACGCCACGGAAGATCTTGTCCTGCGTTTCCTTGCGCTGGGTGTTTTCACACCGCTGATGCGCAATCATTCCGCCATGGGTACAAGGGATCAGGAATGTTTCAGTTTTGATCATACTGATGCTTTCCGGGATGTTGTCCTGGTCCGTTACCGTCTGATCCCGTATCTGTACGATACGTTCCGCAAAGCAGCGGAAACGAACGATATGATGTTCCGGCCGCTTTCCTTTGATTATCCGGATGATCCTTTAGCGCGTGAATGCGAGACCCAGCTGATGCTCGGGGAGGAGTGCATGATTGCACCGGTATACGAACAGAATGTCAGGGGCAGAACAGTATATCTGCCGGAAGATATGACATTCGTAAAGCTGAGCGGGGAGCACATTGTCAAAGAACCGCTTTCCAAAGGACTGCATTATGTCCGTGTCGGACTCAATGAAGTACCTTTATTCATCAAAAAGGGGAAAACGATACCGCTGTGCCAAAGTGCCATGCGAACAGCACAGCTGAAACCGGAACAGGTGACATGGATATAACACGAGTTGGAACTGTGTAAAAAAGAACACGGACCGGAGGAATTATGGTATATATTGACGCCCATTGTCATCTCGGATCCCGGCAGTTTGACAAAGACCGGAATGAAATGATCGCGCGGATGCTGGAAAAGAATGTCACAAAAGCCATCATCATCTGCTGCAGCGAACATGATCTGGAACACGGAATCAGGCTGCGGAATGAAAATCCGGGTTTTAAGCTTGCCATGGGAATTCATCCCCAGGATCTTGAAGAAGACAACAAACCGGAACGGATGATACGATTCCGGGAGATCGCGGAAAAAATAAAACCGGATATGATCGGAGAGATAGGCCTTGATTATTATTCCCACCGGCATACAAAGGAATGCCAGAAAGCGTTTTTCATCAGCCAGCTGAAATTGGCTGCCGAACTGGATCTGCCGGTGGATATCCACAGCCGCCGGGCTGCCGGAGATACTTATGAGATCCTGAAACAGTATCCGGCAAGAGGAATCATACACAGCTACAGCGGATCAGCGGAAATGGCAGCGCTGTA
>CACZPD010000180.1 GCA_902782955.1 uncultured Erysipelotrichaceae bacterium | reverse complement strand
TGTATGGCCGCCTGACCGGGTGTCCGATCCTTCACAGATCCTGAAACCGCCTTCTGCCGAACACTGGTTCGGTACGGACCATCTCGGTCGTGACATCGCAAAACAGATCGCCAACGGCGGACGGGAACTTCTGCTTTTCGCGGTTTTGTCGGCTGCGGTCGGAACTGCGCTCGGCGTGGTGATCGGTGCGTTCTCAACGATCATTGGAGGAAAATTTGACGGGACAGTCAGTTTTTTGGCGGATGTATGGCTCTCGATCCCTCGTATTCCTCTGCTCGTTGTCGTATCGGGATTATTCACTCTCAATAATATGAAGCTTGCGCTGATTTTGGGGATCCTTTCCTGGGCCGGGCTTTACCGGACGATCCGCTCCGAAGTCCTTTCCATGAAGGAAAGGGAATTTATCGAAGTTGCCTTTATGCAGAACCTGACCCGTTCACATATTGTGTTCAGGGAGATCCTTCCAAACATCATGGGGTTCATTATTGTCAACTTTACACTGCTGATGCGGGCATGTATATATTCTCAGGTCGGTCTGATCTTCATGGGGCTTATCCCTCTTGAAGAAAACTGGGGCGTGATGATCAATCAGGCCTGGACACAGGGCGCGATCTATAATCCTAACTCGATCATGTATATCATTGCTCCGACCGTTATGATCTGTCTTCTGATCACCTCGCTCGTATGGGTAGGGAAGGCTTTGGAAGATGTGTTCAATCCGGCACTGCTGAAATAGGAGGGTGAACCATGGAAAAAACAAATAATGCTCTTCTGTTTCAAATGAATAATGTTTCGATCGCTTATAACACGAAAAGAGGTGCGCTGAAAGCAGTTCAGAATGCATCGTTTACGATCGATACAGGTGAATCTGTCGCACTGATCGGTGAATCGGGCTGTGGAAAAACAACATTAGCGACTTCCATCGTGCAGGCTCTTCCGAATGCTGCCGGAATCACAGCCGGGGAAATGTTTTACCGAACGGAAGACGGTAAAATGACCGATCTTCTCAAAATGCCGAAAAGCCGGATCCGGAAGCTTCTCTGGGATGATATCTCAATGGTTTTTCAGGCTTCGCAGAGCTCTTTCAATCCTGTGTGCAGGATCAGAACACAGTTTGAGGATACGGTCCGGGCACACCGCAAAGGTGTCAGCAGACAACAGATCGAAGCCATGGCGACAGAACTGCTCGAAACGGTCCATCTTGACGCGAAAAAAGTGCTTGACTCCTTTCCTCATGAAGTTTCCGGCGGTATGAAGCAGCGTGCACTGATTGCTCTTTCGCTGCTCCTGGAACCGAAGCTCGTGATCCTGGATGAACCGACTACGGCGCTTGACATCCTTACTCAGGAAAAGATCCTGAAGCTTCTGCGCATGCTGAAGACTGATAAAGGATTCAGCCTTCTGTTCATCACACATGATCTGAGCATTGTTTCGGAACTGGCAGATAAAGTTGTGACAATGTATGCCGGCTGCATTGTCGAAAGTGCTCCGGTGAAAGAGTTTTTCAGCGATCCGCGGCATCCTTACAGTATTGGGCTGATTCATGCGATTCCCCGCCTTTCCGATGATGAAGATGACCTTTATTCAATTCCCGGCAATCCTCCGGATCTGATCGACATCAAAGCAGGCTGTCCCTTTGCGCCCAGATGCTCCCGGTGTGAATCCCGCTGTTTGAAAGAACTTCCTCCGCTTGCTGAAGTTGGCAGTGACCATTACTGTGCTTGTTGGAATACGGATTTGCGAGGTTTGAAAAATGAGTGAACTGGTAAAACTTGAAAAACTTGGAAAAGCTTTTCCGCAGAAGCGCAAAGATGATATCGTGATCCTTCGGGATATAAATCTGACCATCAATGAGGGAGAAACGCTTTGTGTCCTTGGTGAATCAGGCTGCGGAAAAACAACACTCGGCAAAATCCTGGCAGGATTGTCGTCTTATACGAGCGGTTCCTATAAATACTGCGGCAAGGAAGTCAAGAGCCTTCAGGGTGAGGACAAAGTCCGGTTCCGCAACAAGGTCCAGATGATCCATCAGAATCCCTATGAATCCCTGAATCCTGCGATGATGGTTTTTGATATGATCGCAAATCCGATACGCCGCCATAAACATATCAATGATATTCCTACCCTTTATAAAATGGTTACGGAACTTCTGGAACTGGTTGGATTGACTCCGGTCGAGGATTTTGTGGATAAATATCCGAATGCACTTTCCGGCGGTCAGCGACAGCGGGTCTCGATTGCCAGGATCCTTGCGATGGATCCGAACCTGATTGTCGTGGATGAGGCTACCAGCATGATCGATACATCTCTGCGGATCAGTCTGCTGAAAACTATGCAGGATATTCAGGCGAAGCTTAATGTATCTTAT
>CACZPD010000179.1 GCA_902782955.1 uncultured Erysipelotrichaceae bacterium | reverse complement strand
GTTCCTACTATAACTTAATGAAGCAGAGATTACCCGAAAACAACAGGGTACGCTATTTTAAAAACAATGTCAAAATATTCAAAAATCGCATGAATAAGCCATTTTTTGATATTCTTTTTGATTGCTGAAAACGAAAAAACATGATACTGTAAACAGGCACCGACAGGTTGGTTTTATGATGCAGAGAAAGATGGAAAAATACAATCTGATCGCAGCGGTCATCATAGCAGGAGGCATTCTGTTCGGCAGCGTGATCGGATACGGAACTTATGCGGAATACGAGAAAGAGGAAGCATACTATCAGGCCCTCAGTTCTTTGTATGTGCATTTCAGCGGCGTTCCGGAAGTGGAATACGGCTCATCCTTCAACGCAACTTCCCTGATCAGCGAAGCGTCAGGTGATCTGCGGATCGAAGGGAATGTGGACGTATTATTGCCCGGGCAATATTCCGTAAAGTATATCGTCAGTCTTCCGGATGACTCCTTTTCAGAGAAAGTTGAAAAGGAATATGAGCGCATCATAACCGTCAAAGATACAAAAAAACCTGTCATTAAGCTCGAAGCGGATGAAGTGACTGTCAAAGTCAGAAGTGACGCGGATGTGACGGATAATATCCTGTCCGTCTCTGACCCGGTCGACGGCGAACTGAAACGCAGCGAAAAGGCTGAAAACGGTGCCTATACTGTTACTTCCGATGTCGATATGGAAACAGCGGGAGATTATACGGTAAAGGTTACCGCACTGGACAAAAACGGCAATCAGTCCAGGAAGTCCTATGCCGTAACGGTGCAGCCGCTTTCGCATGCCGGTGCGCATTATACGGGCAACTATCAGGCGATCCATAACTATCTGCGGAATAAGATGGGTCTGAATGAAGCCGGTGCCTGCGGTATTATTGCGAATATGTGGGCAGAATCCAGTTTCCGTCCGGAGGCCGGATCTGCATACTACGGATTATGCCAGTGGGGCGGAGGCAGACGCTCAAGCCTGTACAGTTTCTGTAAATCACATGGATATTCCGCATCCAGTGTGGAAGGACAATGTGCGTTCCTGCAGTATGAACTGGAGAACGTTTATCCTTCAACGCTCCGGAAGATCCGGAACGTGGAAGATTCCGCTGACGGCGCATATGAAGCCGCACGTGTATTCTTCTATGAATTTGAAAGAGGTGCATCATTTGCCAGCAGGGGGAAACTGGCAAGGTGCTACTATGGTCAGTAACCAAAGATAAATAAGGGGAAATCTGTATTTATTGGAGGTCTTATGAAAGAGTTTTGTTTCAGGCACATATCGGCGATCATGGCTGTACTGACTGCTGTCGTTATTCTTTTCGGCAGTGTGATCGGATACAACACAGTCGCTGATTATGAACGTGAAGACGCATACCAGAAGGCAATGAATTCTGTCAGCGTCGTTTTCGAAGGGCAGCCTGTCGTGGAATACGGAAGTGATTTTGACAATAATTCTCTAGTCGCTGAAGTCAACGGTGATCTGAAGATCGTCGGTGAAGTCAATACCATGGAAGTAGGTCAGTATCCAATCAGCTATATCGCCAGTACCACGGAAGAAGAATTCAACCAGAATGTGGAAAAGGAATATGAGCGCCTGATCGTTGTAAAGGATACACAGAAACCAAAGATCAAACTGAAGGAAGATACTGTCACCATCAAGGTCGGTGATGAGTTTGATGCCGGTGATAATATCGTATCCGTCAAGGATCCGGTGGACGGCAAACTGGAGAAGGCAAAAAAACTGAAAGACGGCAGTTATATCATCAAGGATTCCGTGGATACGGAAAAAGCCGGTGAATATAAAGTCAAGATCAAAGCCAGGGATATCAACGGGAATACCAAGACGGTTTCCTACACGGTCGTTGTCAAACCAAAACAGGCAAGATTCGTTCTGGATGGCTACAATGGTCCGGTCATCAACCGTTCCCGCGGCACGGTACAGGGACCTTCCGGCAAGGAAACATATTATAACCTCAACATGTCCGGCGTTGTTGCCAATTCCAGACGCGCCGGCATACAGGGAGAATACTGGGTCCGTGAAGACGGTGCGAAGATGCTCGGGGATTACATTCTCTGCGCATGTGATATTACCGGCAGGGTGCACCGCCGCTATGATATCGTGAAGACCAGCATCGGTCTCGGCATCTGCGCTGACACAGGTACTTTCGCGAGAGGAAATCCTTCCCAGATCGACATTGCGACAAACTGGTAAAAGAGGCATTCTGAAGAATGCTTTTTTTGTCGTCAGTTTTGTGTTTTCCTGCATGTTATAATTAAAAAAAGAAAGGACAGATCATTTATGAGTTTTCCAAAAGGTTTTTTATGGGGCGGCGCGACTGCGGCCAACCAGGTGGAAGGTGCCTGGAATGAAGGCGGAAGAGGACCTGCCAAGACAGATGTGACGACGGGAGGCACTGTTTCCGAACCGAGATATATCACATATCTGGATAAGGACGGAAAACCGGGCAAGATGAACCAGTTTGACCATCTCCCGGAAGGCGCCACATATTATGTCAATCCGGATTACTACTATCCGAATCACAAGGCGGTTGACCAGTATCATCATTACAAGGAAGACATCGCCCTGTTCGCTGAGATGGGATACAAGGTATACAGGATGTCCATTTCCTGGAGCCGTCTGTATCCGAAGGGAATTGAGAAGACGCCGAATGAGGAAGGTGTGGAACACTACCGGAAAGTGTTTGAAGAACTGCGGAAATATAATATCGAACCGCTGGTCACTATCTGGCATTTCGACACGCCGCTGTATCTGGAACAGGAACTGGGCGGATGGCAGAACCGTGAACTGATCGAACACTATGTCCGCTTTGCGACGACCTGCTTTACGGAATATAAAGGACTTGTCCGTTACTGGCTGACTTTCAATGAGATCAACAATGAATGCGCGTTTATTGACATGATCAATGCCCAGCTGCACATGTCGAAGGAACAGATGGACGCGCGTTACCGTGAAGCCTATCAGCTGCTGCACTATCAGCTGGTAGCCAGCGCCAAGGCTGTCCAGATCGGACACGCCATTGATCCGGACAACATGATCGGATGCATGCTGTCAACAGCCTGCGCGTATCCGATGACCTGCGATCCGGAGGATGTCATCAAGACAGAACATTCATGGCAGAATGCGATATATTACTGCGGTGACGTCCATGTATTCGGTTACTATTCGCCATTTGCCCAGAGGCTCTGGAAAGAACACGGATGCGATCTTGATATTACCGATCAGGATCTGGCTGACCTGGAAGCAGGTACAGTTGATATGTATACCTTCTCTTATTATTCCTCCGGTGTGGAGACGACCCACGATGTCAGCGAGACAGCCGGCGGAAACATGTCCATCGGCGCCAAGAATCCATATCTCAAGTACAGCGACTGGGGCTGGGCCCTGGATCCGACAGGCATGCAGTACTTCCTGGAAAAGATCTATGACCGCTATCGCATCCCGCTGATGATCGTCGAAAACGGCCTCGGTGCTTTTGACACAGTCGAGGAAGACGGTTCCATCCATGATGACTACCGTATTGCCTACTACCGTCCGCACATCGAAGCGATGAGCAGGGCGATCGACAACGGCGTTGACCTGATCGGCTACACGACATGGGGCTGCATTGACGTCGTATCTGCCGGAACAGGCGAAATGAGGAAGCGCTACGGCTTCATCTATGTCGACATGGACGACGAAGGCAAGGGCACCATGGCAAGAAGCAGGAAGGATTCCTTCTTCTGGTACAAAAAAGTCATTGCCAGCAACGGTGAAGACATTGCCTGATGAACAATGAAGGAGGTCCTGTACCTCCTTTTCATGTGACTGTCAAATAAAAAAAGAGAATCATATGATTCTCTCAGATTGTTGACAAAGTGACTTCTAACGAAAAAATCAGAAGTCACTTTTCTTTTTTTAACTCAGAACGTGGAGTGATAGTAGTCGTTCTCACCTGATTATCACCTTTTAAGTGCTGATTCGCGTAAAAAAATAAGACT
>CACZPD010000178.1 GCA_902782955.1 uncultured Erysipelotrichaceae bacterium | reverse complement strand
TGAGTTCAACAAAAAGAAAAGGCAGCAGTCTCAATCCCCATTGAAGGCCAAAGCTGCCAATATCGCTGCAGCGCGTAAGTTATTGGTCGTAATCTATGCGCTGTCCAGGAGCGGCGAATTATACCGTTCCTAAGCGAATTATAAATCATTTGAAAGCGAATTGGGAGAGCCTCTCCCATTTTCGTCGTGGTCTTGATAAAGGAAAAGGGAAATCCTTTTTCTATACGATTTTCCCTTGACTTAAGTTATCGAATTTCTGTGCTAAAATGCATTCATGAATCCACATTTATCAAAAACACTGGACTTTCTGGAAGATATTCTCCCCGCCTCCCCGGAAACAATGGCAGAAGCCTGTGCTTCTCATGCCTGGGGATGCAGTTTCCGGACAGAAACAGCAGGCAGCTATACATTCTGCACACTCAGTTTTCCATGGCTGTCCGAAGACGGGCAGCGGATCGATGCAGAGACTTTAGAAGGCGGCCATGCCGTCCATTTGAACATCGTCTTCGCATATGATGATTCGATGAAACTCTGCGCAGATCTTTCCGCATATACATTTCCCTGCCGGGAATTGTATAACGCAGACGTCCAGGATCATTTTGAGCAGGAAAGCGACTGGCTGTTCTGGGAAACAGAGATCCTGCGTTCCCTGTACGATGAAGAGATCAGGCAGAATCACAGCGGCATCATCTGTATTTACGGAAGCGCGTATACAACAAAAGCTGTCCGCCGGAGGGGATTATTCCGTTCCTGCAGCGAACAGCTTGAACAGTTTCTCAGTGATAAGTACGGATCCATCACGATTTATACGGCAATGTCACTGGATCCGGATGTGGCATGCTACGGGGAAGATAAGACCGACCGGCCGTATATCTACAGCATGCGTGATGAGCCGGCGCGTCTTCTGAATGCGGAGATCGTGCGCAGACTTGGCTTTACCCCGCTCAGGCTGGAAACAAGCGAACCGGTTGAAGACGGTTCCCTGCTCTGGTTTGCCTGCCGGAAAACAGTCTATCAGATGATCTAGGCTTTCCTTCTCTGAAACAATCCCCGGAACAGTTCTTTATTTGCCTGGTAGATCGCAGTTCCTGTCATTACGACCGGGATGATCATCAGGCAGATACCGAGAAGCGCTACGGAACGGGCACCGAAAGCATCCATCAGAATACCGCTGTAAGACAGTGCGAATACACCGGCAAAACTGCCGAATACCGCGTCGGAAATACTGAAGGCGGTATTTTTCTGTTCCGGCGCAACGCTCTTTTCCGTGATCTGTCTGCTGGTCGGCAGGATCACACCGTAGCTGATATTATTCATGACCGTTCCGGCCATGATCATGAACGGATTGACAGCCAGGAAGATCATGATCAGAGTGACCATCGTACAGACAGCTGAAAACAGAAGCCGGATATACGGCGGAATGGACCTGAGACGGCCGGATATAAAAATGAATACGGCCTGAATCATGACACCGATAAATGCATCCAGCCCCAGTGAGCTGACATCTCCCCCTACCGATTCCATGAATACGATCTTCAGATTGTTCACGGGAGAAATGGAAATGCCTGTCACAAACAGGACAATGATCATAAACATATAAGGCTTCACTTTCAGAAGGTCTTTAATATTCGGCTTCTTCCCTTCTGATTTCTTTTTTGCGGAGACAAATGCTTCTTCCCGCATGCTGAAAGCAAGCGCGAGAAGGCACGCCGCGATCACCATGGATGAGAAGATAATTACTTTATATCCGAATATATTGATCAGCTGACCGGCAATCAGCATTACGACTGCGTAACCTACGGAACCAAGAGATCTCGAGCGTCCGTAAGTATTCGCGTCGTTATGAAATGCCCTGAGCATCCATCCGTCCAGGTTGGATCCCAGCGGTGCCATCAGAAAACCGAGAAAAGGATACAGACAGGCGGTGATCCATATATTTCTGGAAGCCATAAAATAAATGGCTGCGGAGATCAGTACGACACCGGTGAATTCCGGAATAAATACTTTTTTGTTTGTCCCGAGACGGTCACACAATCCGCCCCAGAAGAACGCCCCGCAGAATGCCATCAGCATATATACCGCGAGTACGATACTCAGCATGGAACTGCTCATACCGGATGCCAGCATATAACTGGTGATATAACCCGCAAAAGCCGCAAAATATCCCCAGAACAGCGCATCCAGCAGACTGAAGCCTATAAACTCTTTTCTTGTGACAGTATTCATAAGCACCCCTGTTTTGTCTAATTATACATGGTAAAGGGCTTCATTTTCCTTCAAAGCATTTTTCTTTGTAAAACATCGGATTGGAGTATAATGAATACCGAAGTGAAAGAAGGTACAAATATGTCAAAAGTAGATGTTATTTCAGGATTTCTGGGTGCCGGGAAAACGACACTGATCCAGAAACTGATTAAAGAAGTATATGCCGGACAGAAGATCGTCCTGGTAGAAAATGAATTCGGAGAGATCGGTATTGACGGCGGTTTCCTGAAGGAAGCCGGAATCGAGATCACAGAGATCAACAGCGGATGTATCTGCTGCACGCTCAAAGGTGATTTTGAAGCAGCGCTTCAGAAAGTCATCGAAACATACGAACCGGATCACATCATCATCGAACCTTCGGGAGTCGGAAAGCTGTCCGATATCCTGAAAGCCATCCAGTCAGTCGACGGTGTTGAGCTGAACAGCTACAGCACAGTCGTAGACGCGAAGAGATGTGCGGTATATCACAAAAACTTCAAGGAATTCTTTGATGATCAGATCGCGACTGCCGCATGTGTCATTCTTTCCAGAACACAGGAAGTAGACGCTGAAAAACTGCAGAAAGACATCGATATCATCCGTGAACTCAATGAATCTGTCCGCATCATCACGACACCGTGGGATGAGCTGAGCGCCCAGGCGATCATCGATGCCATGGAAGGATCCACAGACGGATTCCCGGAACTGGATGATGACGAGGATGAAGACGAACACGAGCACCATCATCACCACGACCATGACGACGATGATGAAGATGAACATGAGCACCACCATCACCACGACCATGACGACGATGACGAGGATGAACATGAGCACCACCATCACCACGACCATGACGACGATGACGAAGATGAGCATGAGCACCACCATCACCACGACCATGACGACGACGATGAAGATGAACACGAACATCACCACCACGACCATGACGACGATGACGAGGATGAGCATGAACACCACCATCACCATGGTTCACGCATCGATGAGAAAGCCGCAAATGAAGGTCTCAGCGAAGGAAACAGGATCCGTATCGGCAGCGATGAACACCATCACCACCATCATCACCATCATCATGACCATGACGCAGACGAGATCTTTGATTCCGTCGGTATCGAGACCATCAACCATTACAGCGAGGAAGACCTCCGCGCTGCCCTGGCAAAGCTGCCGGAATCCATTATCCGGGCTAAGGGCATCGTCCCGACAGATGCGCATGAATGGCTGTTCTTCGACTATGTACCGGGCGACGCGGATATCCGCAAAGGCGCGCCGGCTTATACTGGTCTGATCACTGTCATCGGCGAAAAGATCGATATTGACCTGATCAAGGATATCTTCGGGGTGAAATAATGGCCTGTCCTGTTTATCTGTTTACCGGATTTCTTGACAGCGGGAAAACAACGCTGATCAAGGATACCCTGAATGATCCGGGTTTCATGGAAGGAACAGACCGTACGCTGATCATCACGTTTGAGGAAGGTGAAGAAGAATTTGATGCAGCCTTTCTGGAAGAGCATAATGCCTTCCATGAACATTTCGACAACATCGATGATCTGACACCGGAAAGAATGCGTGAACTGGATACGGTCTATCATCCGAACCAGGTCATGCTGGAATACAACGGCACTGAGCCTGTCAGGGAACTGTTTCTTTCCAACATGCCGAATTTCTGGCCTGTTGTACAGATCCTGACGACCGTTGACGCCACCACGTTTGAACTCTATATCAACGCCATGCGTTCCCTGATGTTTGAACAGCTGCGCTGGAGCGATACGATCATTGTCAACCGGTGCACGGAAGACACAAACGGAGGCATGCTGAGAGGAAACATCAAGGCGATCAACCGCCGTGCGCAGATCTTCTATGAAGGTGCCTTCGGCGCGCAGGTTAAAATGAAAAGCGGCATCCTTCCCTTCGACATCAATCAGGAAGTCCTGGACATCAAAGATGATGATTACGGACTCTGGTATATGGACGCGGTTGAAAATCCGGAGCGCTATGACGGTAAGAAAGCCATCCTGCGCGGCATGTACGCGGAAAACATTCCCGGATACAAGCAGACATTCATCATGGGAAGACGTGCGATGGTCTGCTGCGAGCAGGATACCAGCCTGTGCGGTATTACAGTGACCGGCGTTAAGATCTGGGAAATGAAACTGGGTGACTGGATCGAAGTGGAAGGAACCCTGAAAGCAATTCCGATCGAAGACGGTATGGCAAAAACAGTAGTTCTGTATGCCACAAGGGCAACCCGTTATACACCGCCCGCAGATCCGTATGTATATTTCAGTTAACGGCTTCAACGAAGCCGTTTTCTTTTGTGCTAAAATGGAATCATGCTGCTGAATACAAAAGAAAAACAGACCGGTCTTCTGGAAGACTGGCCGTCACATTACTATGAAACTGAAGATCCCGCAAAACGGGAGGAATGCCTGAAAACGATCCTGGCACAGGAACATACCGAAGCAGATGAAAGACTGTACGAGCTGTTTCAGAAGCGTTTTGACATGTCAAATGAATATCCCGTTGACCGCTTTATCCGGGCATGGCTCTTTCTGCAGATGTACTGCAGGGAAACGCCCCTTTTCACAAGCAGGAAAAAAATACGGAAGATGCTGACGGAACAGGCGGATGAACTCTGCGTGACCGAAGGAACACCGGACGCTATGCTCGAAGAGGAATGGCGGGATTTTGCCCAAAAATACATCGGCACCTGCATATCCAGCAGGAACTACCGTTCATTTGCGCTCGGCCTGATCCCGATGAAGGACAAAACACTTGCCATGAAGATCGCAAAG
>CACZPD010000177.1 GCA_902782955.1 uncultured Erysipelotrichaceae bacterium | reverse complement strand
GATCAATGACGTGATCCGCTCACTCCCGTTTGCGCTGACACGGGATCAGGAAAAGACGCTGCAGGAAATACTGGCGGATCTTTCCTCGCCGCATATCATGTACCGGCTGGTGCAGGGAGATGTAGGCTGCGGGAAAACCGTGATCGCTGCACTAGCGCTGTACGCATGCTGTCTGAGCGGACAGCAGGGTGCCTTGCTGGCACCGACAGAGATCCTTGCCCGTCAGCATTATGCTTCCCTGCAGGATATCCTTTCCGGTACAGGGTGCCGCATCGAGCTGCTGTATGCCGGTCTTTCCGCAAAGGAAAAAAAGGAGATCCTGGACAAACTGGAAAACGGGGAAGCCGATATCGTGATCGGTACGCACTCCCTCCTGCAGGAAGGTGTGCAGTTCCGGAAACTCGGGCTGGTCATCGCGGATGAGCAGCAGAGATTCGGCGTGGAGCAGAGAAGACGGCTGAAGGAAAAAGGGGAGCGCGTGGACCTGTGCCTGATGAGCGCTACACCGATCCCGCGCACGCTTGCCTCGACATTGTACGGGGATATGGATGTATCGACGATCGAGACACTGCCCGGCGGCAGGAAAATGCCGGTCACGAAATATATACGGGAAAACAGCTTCCGTTCCGTTCTGGATGAAGTGAACCGGGTGCTGGCGGAAGGACATCAGCTGTATGTCATCTGTGCCAGCGTTGAGAAGAACGAAGACTACCATGCCCGGGATGTGTATGAAACAGCCCGGAATCTGCAGAAATTGTTTAAAGATTATAAAGTCGGCATCCTGCACGGAAAGATGAGCAGTGCCGAAAAAGACGCGGTCATGAACCGTTTTCAGGACAATGAGATCCAGGTGCTCGTATCCACAACTGTCGTGGAAGTGGGCATGAATGTCGTCAACGCGACCGGCATGATCATCTATGACGCCGAACGTTTCGGACTGTCCCAGCTGCACCAGCTGAGAGGCAGGATCCGCCGCGGAAATGCGCAGGGATACTGCTGGCTGCTTTCTTCCTCCGGTGAGGAAAAAGCACAGCAGCGTCTTTCGGTGCTCGAAAAGACCGATGACGGTTTTCAAATCTCATTTGAGGATTTGCGGCTGCGCGGGCCGGGTGATATACTAGGCACAAAGCAGGCCGGAGTTCCGGATTTTATACTTGGCAATGTAATTGAAGATACGGCGGTCATCCGGCAGGCGCAGAATGATGCGAAACACATGATGGAAAACAGGCATGACCCGGATTATATCCGGGCGGTCGACTGGGTGCTGGACCGAGCCCGCAGTCACGTTTCCTTTATGGATTAGGAGGGGAAATGGATATCACAGAATGGCTTTTGGAAAGAGGGATCAGGATCCGGAATGACAAGATGATCCATCAGGCTTTTATGCATTCCTCCTATGCCCATGAGCATAAAAACCGTCATGATAATGAACGTCTGGAATTTATGGGCGATGCAGTACTGCAGCTCTGGAGCAGCAATGCCATCTTCCCGCTGAACCTTTCGGAAGGAAAAATGACAAGATTAAGGGCGGAACTGGTTTGTGAAAAGGCACTGGCTATTTATGCAAGGGAGCTGGATCTCGGCCGCTTCCTGATGCTGGGAGCCGGGGAAGAAAAGACCGGCGGCCGCAACAAGGACGCGATCCTCGCCGATATGTTCGAGGCGTTCCTCGGGGCGCTGTTTCTCGACCAGGGCATGGATGCGGTTTCCAATATCCTTAATGAAGTGATCACGCCACGTCTGGATAATCCGGACGATATCGGCATCAACAGCGACTATAAGACAAAACTGCAGGAATACGTCCAGGCCGACAGCAAGCGCACGGTGCATTACGAAGTGATCCGCACCAGCGGGCCGTCCAACCAGCCGACATTCGAGATCAATGTCATGCTGGATGAACTGACCCTTGGAAAGGGGATCGGTTCCAGCAAAAAAACAGCAGAACAGGAAGCGGCGAAAGACGCTTTGAAAAAACTGGTGAAATAATTACTGAGCAGAGGTGTATGACATGAAATTAAGCGAACAAATGACAAATCTGAAAGCCCATGCATATGATGAGATCCTGATCCGTCTGTATGGCAGTGACAATCTGGAAGCACAGATCACAAGGTATTGTGATGTACTGCAGAAAGCAAAGATGCTCTATGGCGACAGGGACGGCTGTATCCTCAGCGCGCCAGGCAGATGCGAGATCGGCGGCAACCATACCGATCACCAGCTGGGCAGGGTGCTCTGTGCCAGCATCGATCTGGACATGGTCGCAGCCGTTATCCCGACAGACGAGAACATCATCCGGTATCATTCCGAAGGATTCGAAGTAAAACCGGTCGATATTTCCGATCTTTCGATCCATGCGGAGGAAAAGAATACAACGGAATCCCTGATCCGCGGCCTGTGCGCAGGCTTTGCGAAGAACGGTCACAAGATCGGCGGTTTCTCCGCATACGGACAGTCGACCGTCCTTCCGGGCAGCGGCATGAGCTCATCCGCGGCTTTTGAAGTCCTGATCGGGACGATCCTGAATTCACTGTTCAACGAAGACAAGGTTCCTTATGATGAAATCGCGAAACTCGGCCAGTACGCGGAGAACGTTTATTTCATGAAACCGTGCGGACTGCTGGACCAGATGGCATGTGCAGGCGGCGGATTTACATATATCGATTTCGCTGATCCGGATCATCTGGATATCCGCAAGGTCAGCATCGACCTCGCGAAGGAAGGCTATACAACGATCATCACAAACTGCGGCGGTTCGCATGCGGACCTCAGCGATGAATACGGCAAAGTGCCGTCCGAGATGAAGAGTGTTGCCAAAGCGCTTGGACAGGAAGTCCTCAGCCGCTGCTCCTATGAAGAACTGGCGCCGAAGATCGCGGAACTGCGGCAGGAACTCGGCGACCGTTCCATCCTGCGCGCCATCCATTTCTTCAATGAAACGAAACGGGCGAAGGATGAATTCGAAGCACTGGAAAAGGATGATGTGCAGGAATTCCTCAGACTGGTCAATGAATCCGGTATGTCCTCATGGACATTGCTGCAGAACGTGGCAGTTCCGGGATCCGCAGAAGAACAGCCGATGCCGCTGGCACTGGCTGTATCTCAGCAGATGCTCGGCAAGGATGAGGCATGCCGTGTGCACGGAGGCGGATTTGCCGGCACGATCCTGACATTTGTTAAAAATGAGAACAAGGAATCTTATGTGAGAGGCATGGAAGCGATCCTTGGAGAGGGCGCCTGCCATGAACTGATGATCCGGCCGGTAGGCGGACTGAAAGTAATAGGGTGACAATATGCTGAAAGATGGAAAAATCCTGCTTGGAAAATCGGGAGAAGAAGAGATCTATCTTCTTCCCGACAAGCTCAACCGGCACGGACTGATTGCCGGCGCAACAGGTACCGGTAAAACCGTTACAGCCAAAGTGATCATCGAATCCCTGTCAGAACTCGGTGTGCCGACATTCATCGCTGACGTGAAAAGCGATCTGACCGGCATGATCGTGCGCGGAAACCAGGAAGGCATCCAGGGACGTCTGGATTCCATGGGCATTGAGGATTTCGAAGTCCGCAAATTCCCGGTCCACTTCTTTGATGTATACCGCAAGAAAGGACATCCGATCCGTGCCATCGTTCAGAAAATGGAACCGATCCTGCTCAGCCGCATGCTGGATCTGACAGATGCCCAGCAGGGTGTGCTCAACATCATTTTCAAAGTCGCGAAAGAGATGGAACTCGATATCATCGACCTGAAGGACCTGCAGGCCATGACGGCATATGTCGGGGAGCACGCTTCCGAATACACGACGGCATACGGAAATGTTTCCAAGCAGTCCGTAGGTGCGATCCAGCGCAAGCTGCTGGAACTGGAAACACAGGAAGGACATCTTCTGTTCGGCATGCCCGAGATCGTTATGGATGACTGGATGGAAACCCAGGGCAGCCTCGGCATCATGAATATCCTGGAATGCGAGGAGCTCTTCCAGAGACCTCTGACCTATTCCACATTCATGCTGTGGCTTCTGGACAGGCTTTATAAAGAACTGCCGGAAGTCGGCGATCTGGAAAAACCGAAGATCGTGTTCTTCTTCGATGAAGCGCATCTGCTGTTCGACAACTGCTCGCGCCAGGTTCAGGAGAAGATCGAACAGATCATCAAACTGATCCGTTCCAAGGGTGTCGGTATCTTCTTCATCACCCAGTCCCCGGCTGATATTCCGAATTCCGTTCTGGCACAGCTTTCCAATCGGATCCAGCACTCACTGCGTGCCTACACGCCGGCAGAGATCAAGACTGTCCGCCAGGCTGCTGAATCCTTCCGCCAGAATCCGGATCTGGATACCGCTGAACGCATTACCAACATGAAGACCGGAACGGCGCTTGTTTCCGTCCTGGATGAAGACGGTGCGCCGTCCATCGTAAAGGAAACAAAGATCCTGCCGCCGAAGTCCTCGATGGATGCGGCTTCTCTTGAAGATGTTCAGAGAGCGATCGAGAACGATTCCATCTACGGAATTTATGAAAAAGACCGTGATCCGGACAGTGCCTATGAGGAACTGGATGATATCCGGGCTGCGGAAGCGGAAGAAAAGGAAAGACAGAAGGAAGAAAAGCTGCAGGCCAAGATCAACGAAGCCCGCGCGAAACAGGAAGCACGGGAAGCTGCGAAGAAAGCCAAGGAAAATGACTGGGCCGGACAGATCGCCAAGAAGGCATCACGGAAGGCACAGACGGAACTCGTCAATATCGGATTCCGCACAGCCAAGAAATTCCTCAAAGGATTCCTGAAGTAATTACGGATGCCCGGTCATACAGCCGGGCATTTTTAAGGAAAGGCAGCAAGGATGAAAAAACGAACCGTAATCATATGTGTCATCGCTGTATTTCTGCCCGCTGCAGTATATGCAGCTTATCGTTTCGGCGTCATCCCGCACCGGAAATATACGGATGCCGATTTCGGAATCGAAACGTACGTCAGTACCGTGGATAAAGATGCGGACGGTATACCAGACCAGGAAGATATACTGCAAAGCGCACGCGCGTATCTGGCCTCAAAGCCGAAGTATAAGAGTGCCTATTATGCCGGCGGCTATCCGGATGACGGATACGGCGTATGTACGGATGTCGTGGCATGGGCGATGCGCGGGGCTGGATATGACCTGCAGAAACTGGTGGATGAGGACAAACAGGAAAGGCCGGATGCCTACGGCAATGAAGTACGTGACGCGAACATCGATTTCCGCCGTGTCCGGAATCTGAAGATCTGGTTCGCGGAGAACGCGGAGGAACTGACCCTCGATCTGCGTGATACGGCGCAGTGGCAGGCCGGCGATATCGTGATCTTCCGGAATCATATCGGCATTCTTTCGGATGCCAGAAACAGCAGGGGAATTCCCTTTGTGCTTCATCACGCCAATGCTTTTCAGATCAGTTATGAAGAAGATATCCTCCCGTATTGGGATGGTCTGGAAGGGCATTACCGCATCGGATAGAGGCAGATGTTTTTTCACGGAAAACCCCGGAGTATGATAGAATATTTTTTGCTATGAAACGACTGAAGGAAATCATGGATCCGGCTTTAGCGGCGGATCCGTCTATTGACAATATTGAGATCACCGAACTGAAATTCTACCGGAAGGATCAGCGTCTGTGCATCACCGTGCACAGTCCCAATATCCTTCCATTTGATCTGTATGAACAGATCAGCGGTACGCTGAAGGAAAAAACAGGAGCTCGGATCGAACTGGCCGTCACATGTGATTCCTGCAACATCCGCAATACGGATCTCAGGAAATACCTGGATGCGCTGTATACGATGGATTCATCGTATTCTTTCCTTGCGACTGACACATTCCGGTATGATGAAAAGAAGCACCGGATCGATTTCCTTTTCACAGACGAAAAGGAAGCGGAAGCCGCATCCGCGCATGAGGAGGAGATCCTGCGCTACCTCGGGACGATCGGTATGAATGATATCACGCTCCGTTTTGCAAAACAGAAAACAAAGCGCAATGATACGGAACCGCTGATGGTGGAGAATATACCGGTGAAGGAAGAAGAGGCACCGCAGCCGAGAAAACGGTATACACGCCTGAAACCAAAAGACTATCCGGTCGTCAAACTGAGCGAAGTGTTTGACCCGGTACAGGATGTGCAGTTTGACGCGGTCGTTTTCGCCAAGGAAGAAAGAGAAACAAAGCAGAAGAAACTGATCCAGTCCCTGAGTGTCTATGATGGAACGGATGCCATCATCGTGCAGCGTTTTGAAGACCGTTTCACAACACGGGAAGATCTCGGGGCGATCAAGATCAATGACCTCGTGCGCTTCCACGGCAGTTTTGAAAACAACGCCTATATGAATGCCCTGACATTCAGGGCTTCATCGGCGGAAGTGCTGGAAAAGGAAAAGATAACAGATACGGCTGAAGAGAAAAGGGTCGAGCTCCATATGCATTCCAACATGTCGGAGATGGACGGTGTCTGCGATATTGGATCGATCGTCCAGTATTTCTGGGATATCGGCCACCGCGGCTTTTTCCTGACGGATCATGCGGATGTGCAGTCGTTCGTAAAAGCATTCAATAAAGCACGCGGTCTGAAAAAGTCAGATCCGGAACGGAAATTCAAGGTCGGACTCGGCTGTGAAATGAACCTGACGAACGATACGCTTGCCATCGTTTACAACGAAAATGACAGAAAACTGGATGACTGTACATTTGTCATCTACGACCTGGAAACGACAGGCCTCAGCTGCAAATATGACCATATCATCGAATTCGGCGCGGTAAAGATGAAGAACGGGACAGTCATTGACACCCGGCAGATGTTCATCAAGCCGCCTGTCAGCATTCCCCCGTTCATTACATCCAAGACCAATATCACCAATGCTATGGTGGGGGATGCGCAGAGCTTCGCGGAAGCTGCGGATGATCTGACGGCATGGATCGGGGACGGTGTCCTTGTAGCCCACAACGCTTCGTTTGACTACCATTTCTTCAATGAGGAACTGCGGCGCTGCGGAAAACAGCCGCTCAAGAATGCGGTCATCGATACCCTGGATATGTCACGCGCCATTCTCAGGGACAGAAGTTATTACAGACTCGGCAATATTGCCCGGAATTACCGGATCGCCTACGATGAGGAGATCGCCCATAGGGCGGATTATGATGCCGAGGTGCTGGCCAATGTTTTCCTCTGCCTGCTTAACGATGCCCGGACGAAGTACGATGTCCGTACGATCGCGGACCTCCAGCACAAGATCCAGGATGAAACAGCATTCCGGAAAGTACGCAAGAGCCATGTGTGCGTGATCGCAAAGAACCAGGCCGGCCTAAAACAGCTGTACCAGCTGATCACGGAAACCTATACAAAAACGCTTGCCGTTACCGGCAAAGCAGCTTCGGAAGGGGATGCGGCAGCAGAGCCGAGGCTTCTGCGGTCATCCCTCATGAAGTGCCGCGAGAACCTGCTTGTCGGTTCCGCATGTCTCAACGGGGAAGTATTTGAACTCGCCAAGAACGGGGATGACGCCCGGCTTGAAGAGGCAATGAAATTCTACGATTATATCGAGATACAGCCCCTGAGCAATTATTCCATTGAGATCGCCCTGGGCAATCTGCCCGATACCGAACGTCTGAAGACGGTGATCAGGCGGATCATAGATACCGCGAAGAAACTGAATATACCGGTCGTCGCGGACAGTGACGCGCATTACTGCCGGAAGGACCAGAAGATCTTCCGCGATGTTTATATCACGGCACAGGGTGTCGGCGGTGTCACGCATCCGCTGTTCATCCGCAATGATGACCTGCGCATGCGGACGAAGAATCCCGACCAGCATATACGGCTGACGGATGAAATGATCCGCGAATTCGCATGGCTGGATGACGAGGAACTGATCGATGAGATCGTCATACACAATCCGAACATGATCTTTGACATGGTCGATGAGATCATCCCGGTCCCGCAGGGAACCTATCCGCCGCATATCGAAGGCGCGAACGATAAACTGAGGCAGGTCTGTTACGATACTGCTAAAAAAACATATGAATTCAACGGGGAGATCCCGCACCAGGTCACCGACCGTCTTGACCGTGAGCTGCATGCCATTATCGAAGCGGGATACGCGGTGAACTACTATATTTCCCATCTGCTGGTCAAAAAGTCCAATGAGGACGGCTATGTCGTCGGATCCAGGGGATCTGTCGGGTCCTCCTTTACAGCGACCATGTCCGGCATTACGGAAGTCAACCCGCTCCAGCCGCATTATGTATGTCCGCAGTGTCATTACAGCGAATGGATCGATGATCCGGATGTCAAATCCGGTTTTGACCTGCCCGATATCACCTGCCCGCACTGCGGCGCAAGGATCAGGGGGAACGGTCACAACATCCCGTTTGAGACGTTCCTGGGCTTCCATGGCGACAAGGTGCCTGATATCGATCTGAACTTTTCCAACGAGTACCAGGCAAAGGCGCATGCATTTACCAAAGAGGTTTTCGGTGAGGATCATGCTTTCCGTGCCGGTACGATCGGCGGTGTGCAGGAAAGGACTGCATACGGCTATGTGCTTGGATACTGCGAAAAGATGAATATCACCAATATGCGTCCGGTCATGAAGGATTATCTCGTGAGCGGCTGCCAGGATGTCAAACGTACGACAGGACAGCACCCCGGTGGAATCATCATCGTCCCGGACCAGTTCGTGGCGGAAGATTTCACGCCTGTGCAGTATCCGGCGAACGATCCCAATTCGGAATGGAAAACGACGCATTACGACTTCCATGACATCCATGACAACGTACTGAAATTCGATATTCTCGGACATGTCGATCCGACGGCGATGAAGCTTCTTTCGGAAGTATCCGAAATGAACCCGCTGGATGTGCCGATGAATGATCCGGAAACACTGAGCCTGTTCTCATCAGACGATGCCCTGCACGCAGATCCGCGCATCTACAAGCAGGAGACCGGCGCGCTGGGCCTGCCGGAATTCGGCACCCGGATCACCCGGAACATGCTGGAGGAAACAAGACCGAAGAAATTCAGCGACCTGGTCATCATTTCCGGTCTTTCCCATGGTACTGACGTATGGGCCAACAACTCCCAGGATCTTGTACGGGCCGGACATCCGCTCGATGAAGTCATCGGATGCCGTGATGATATCATGACCTATCTGCTCAACAAGGAGCTGGAACCGGCAGACGCTTTCCAGATCATGGAATGTGTGCGAAAGGGCAAAGGCCTGACGCCGGACCAGGAAAAGAAGATGAAGGAACACCATGTGCCGGAATGGTATATCGGTTCCTGCAAGAAGATCAAATACATGTTCCCGAAGGCGCATGCGGTCGCATATGTCATGATGGGCGTGCGTGTTGCCTGGTACAAGGTACATGATCCGGTGAGCTTCTATATCCAGTATCTCTCGCTGCGCTGCGACGCCTATGAGATCGAGACGATGACCAAAGGTCTTGTCCAGGTGCGTGCGCGCATGGATGATATCCGCAGAAGGCAGAATGAATACAGTTCGTCCAATCCGGTTACCAATAAGGAAAAGGCGCTTCTGGGAACGCTGGAAGTCTGCGAGGAACTGTATGCCCGCGGATTCACCATCGGCAACATTTCCCTGAAGAAGAGCCAGGCAACCAGGTTCACGACGGATCCGGCTGATCCGAAATGCCTGATCCCGCCGTTCTCTGTTATGGACGGACTCGGAGAGAACGTTGCCCGTTCCATCGTTGCGGCAAGGGAGGAAAATGATTTCCTGTCCAAGGAAGACCTGCTCAGAAGGACGCAGATCTCGGCCACGCTTCTCAAGAAACTGGACCAGATGGGATGCCTCGGCAGCCTGCAGGAAACAAATCAGATGTCTCTGTTCTGAATCTGCTTGACAAAAGAAGGTTTTCGGAAGTATAACAGAAAAAGAAATGTGATGATCAGGACATGATCTGCATGCGTGGATACAGAAAGTCTGCCGGGTGATGTAAGGCAGTCGAAACAAAGCAGATTACCACCTAGTGAACAGTGCCTTAATCGGTGACGCAGGTCTGCGTTAAAGACGAATGAAGAGTCCGTACGGGATCCGTACGGGAAGTAAGGTGGTACCGCGTTGCATATGATGACGTCCTTAGCGATAAGGACGTTTTTTATTTCAGGAGGGGAACGATTATGAGAAATTTCAAGGAAGACGCAAGTCTGAACACGCTGAATCACAGCTGCGCGCACATGATGGCGCAGGCTGTCAAGCATCTGTATCCGCAGGCCAAGTTCTGGGTAGGTCCGGTCGTAGAGGAAGGCTTCTACTACGATATCGACCTGGGCGATGAGGTCATCCGTGACGATGACCTGCCGAAGATCGAAAAGGAAATGAAGAAGATCGCCAAGGACGGCAAGAAGATCGTGCGCCGCGAACTGTCGAAGGAAGAAGCTCTCGAGATGTTCGGTGACGATCCGTACAAGGTCGACCTGATCTCCAGGATGGATGAGAACGAAACGGTCATTTCCTGTTATTCACAGGGTGACTTTACGGATCTCTGCCGCGGACCGCACGTGGACAACTGCAAGATGCTGAAGAACTTCAAGCTGACGAAACATTCCGGCGCATACTGGAAAGGCGATAAGAACAACAAGGTGCTGCAGAGGATCTACGGCGTATGTCTGCCGACCGCTGAAGACCTGCAGGATCATCTGAATGACCTGGAAGACGCCAAGCAGAGAGATCACAGAAAACTCGGCAGGGAACTGGAAATGTTCATGTTCTCCGATGTTGTCGGATCCGGTCTGCCGATGTGGCTGCCGAACGGCTTCACGATCCGCAGGCTCCTGTCTGACTACATCATGGACAAGGAACTTGCGCAGGGCTATGTGCATGTCATGACGCCGTCCGTCGCGAGCACGAAACTGTATAAGGTCAGCGGCCATCTGGAACATTATAAAGACGACATGTTCCCGATCATGAAGCGGGAAGGGGACGAATATGTCCTGCGTCCGATGAACTGCCCGGAACACATGATCATGTATAAATCAAAACTGCATTCCTACCGTGACCTGCCGGTGCGCATTGCCGAGATCGCGAATGATTTCCGTTTCGAAGCAGGCGGGGCGCTGACGGGTATTGAACGTTCACGCGCATTCACGCAGAACGACTCCCATCTGTTCTGCCGTCCGGACCAGATCGCTGACGAGATCAAGGCTGTAACGCAGCTGGTGCTCGATGTTTACCGCGATTTCGGTTTCAAGGAGTATGAATTCCGTCTTTCCCTGCGTGATAAGGAAAATACGGAGAAGTATTTCGGCAATGATGAACTCTGGGAAAGAAGTGAAGCGGAACTGCGCAAGGTCATCCAGGAGATGGGTGTCAAATATTACGAGGCGGAAGGGGAGGCCGCATTCTACGGACCGAAGATCGACGTGCAGGTAAGAAGCGCGCTCGGCCATGATGTAACGCTTTCCACGATCCAGCTGGATTACCAGCTGCCGGAACGTTTTGAACTGGAATATGTCGACTCCGACGGTTCCAAGGCACGTCCGGTCGTCATCCACAGGGCGATCCTCGGCTCCATCGACCGCTTCGTAGCATTCCTGCTGGAAGAGACGAAAGGAAACCTGCCTCTCTGGCTGGCACCGCGTCAGGCTGTCGTCATCCCGGTATCTCCCGAAAACCACAGGGAATACGCGGAAGAAGTGGCAGCGCGCATGAAACGTGAAGGCATCCGTACGGAAGTCGATGCCAGAAATGAAAAACTCGGATACCGGATCCGTGAAGCGCAGATCAAAAAGATCCCGGTGGAGATCGTTGTCGGTGACGGTGAAAAGGAATCAGGCTCCGTCACGGTCAGAAGATACGGTTCCCGTCAGGAAACGAAGATGAGCCTGCAGGAATTCCTGGATGCGGTGCACGCGGAAATCGACGGCAAGGTAATGCCGCAGTAACACATGGAGGAAAACATGGAAAAGAAGATCGCCGTACTGGCAGTCATCGTAGAAGACAGAAAAGAAGCAGAAGTGCTGAACGGCGTTCTGCATGCGTACGGGGAATACATCATCGGCCGTATGGGCATCCCGTACCGTGAAAAGAAGATCAGCCTGATCTCCGTTGCGCTGGATGCGCCGGCAGACCTCATTCAGGAACTGAAGGAAAAACTGGAAGCGATTCCCGGCGTAGCGGTATCGCTGGCAGTTTCTGATTAAACAGGAAGACTTCCCGGAAGGGAAGTTTTCTTTCGCGGTTTCACAGAGAAAAAAATCATACTATAATAAAATCAGCGAACATCCAGTCAGTCATATCATGCAGAAAAGGAGGATATCATGGGTTTATTCGATAAAAAATACTGCAGCATCTGCGGCAATGAAATCAAATTTCTCGGCAACAGAAAACTGAGCGACGGCAACATGTGCAAGGACTGCGCATCAAAACTGTCCCCGTGGTTCAGCGAAAGACGTTCTTCGACAATTGAAGAGATCAAGCAGCAGCTTGCTTACCGTCTGGAGAACGAAAGAGCGCTCGCTTCCTTTAATCCGACAGCGATCCTCGGTGACGGAACAAAGATCTATATCGATGAAAACGCGAAGAAATTCGTTGTGACAAGAGCCAGGGATTTCCGCAGCGGCAATCCGGATATCATCTCCACTTCCCAGGTGATGGATGTCACGGTGGATGTCAGGGAAAACAAAAGCGAGATCTATACAAAGGACGCGGAAGGAAAACG
>CACZPD010000176.1 GCA_902782955.1 uncultured Erysipelotrichaceae bacterium | reverse complement strand
TGTGCAAATGCACATATAGTTGATAATAATTTAACAATCTCTGATATAATTATTTTGATGAATTATGCACTCTTTTTGTCATGATTTCATCACAGGTACGGCTGCGTTAGTTCGCTGAGTATACCGGCCCGGCGGATCGGCGCGGCTGTCAGATCCCTCCTGCCCGTTTGGGAAGGAGGCAGAAAGAAAGAGGAGGAAAAAGGATGGAAAAACTAAATCCGGCTGCTTTAGCGAAGATCGACGCAATTGTTGAAGCACATAAGGATCAGCCCGGTCCGATCATCGTTATGCTGCATGACGTGCAGAACGAACTCGGCTATGTTCCTTTTGAAGCAATGGAAAAGATTGCGGATGCATGCGGCAGCAGTGTCGCTGAAGTGTATGGTGTCGTCATGTTCTATGCCCAGTTCACAACAGAGCCGAAAGGCAAACATGTCATCAATGTATGTCTCGGTACGGCCTGCTATGTAAAAGGCGCGCAGAAACTGATCGACCAGGCTGTTGAAGTTACAGGTGCTCCGATCAACGGAACAAGCAAAGACGGCCTGTTCTCACTTGACGCAACACGTTGTCTCGGTGCCTGCGGTCTCGCTCCTGTAGCTGTCGTTGACGGCAGGACGATCGGTGCAGCTACAACAGGAAACAAACTGCTGAACGAGCTCAAAAAGATCATCGCAGAAGAAAAGGCGGGCGCCTGATGAAAGCCTGTGAGATTGCCGAATCACTTCATGCGGTTCCGATCGCGCTTTGGGATGAAGACAGCAGGAACACAGAGTATTCCGCAGCTTTCGCGACAGATCTGATGAGCGACGCCCTGGCACTGATCCAGGAAAGACCGGAATCGGTCGCCCTGATCACAGGACTCGTCAACTCCCAGACGCTGCGCACGGCGGAGATGCTCGATATGCGGTTTGTCGTCTTCGTGAGAGGAAAGTATCCGAGTGACGAAACAATCGAGATGGCTGAAGAAATGGGAATTACGGTAATTGCAACAGATCTGACGATGTATGATGCGTGCGGACTTCTGTATCAGAAAGGACTTGGTGGTATTTATGGCAGTCATTCTGCATAAAGATTACAAAGTGGAACGTGATGACTACGCGGCTGCGGGAAAAGTCAGTTCCGATATCAAACAGACACTCAACAGCATAGGCTATGACCCGAAAGTCATGCGCCGTATTGCGGTCGCCAGTTATGAATCGGAAATCAATATGCTGATTCACGCATACGGCGGGGATATCACGATGGATATTATGGATGATGGTCAGGTGAAGCTTGTCTTCAAGGATCCGGGACCCGGTATACCCGATCTGGAAAAGGCGCTGACACCCGGTTTCTCCACCGCCAGTGAAAAAGCAAGGGCGATGGGATTCGGCGCCGGTATGGGACTTCCGAATATCCAGCGTGTAACAGACGATTTTGATATTCAGAGTTCACAGGACGGAACGACGCTGACTCTGTCGTTCAGGCCGGCAAAATGACACGCAGGAGTGTTGTAAGCTACACATTGGAAAGCTGCATCCGGTGCATGAAATGCATCAAGGCATGCCCAACCAGCGCATTATCCATGGAAAACGACCGGGTAATCGTCGATTCCCGGCGGTGTATCAACTGCGGAAGGTGTATTCGTTCATGTCACAACCGTGGCATCCTTGCGCAAGGGAGTACTTTAGAAGACATTAAAAGTTACGAATACACTGTATGCATGGTACCCGGTGCACTGATCAATCACTGCGGCAGCCGGGAGGAAGTGGAAGAACTCTTCTATGCGATCCGCATGCTGGGATTCGATGAAGTCGTTGATATCACAGACTGCACGGCCCGGCAGATGGAAGAAGCGCAGCTGATGGCGGACAGCGCCGATGACGTTACATTCATCTCATCGTTCTGCCCGGTCATCAACCGCCTGATCGCAAACCGGTATAAGGTACTGCAGGAATCGATCCTTCCGGTCAATTACGATTCGGAGATCGCGGCGAAGCAGATCCGGCAGAGGCTGAAGGGCAAAAAAGTCGGCATCTTCAACCTGTGTGAGTGTGAAGCAAAGCTGGAACTCGCCAAATTCCCTTACGGGAATAACGAATATGAATGTGACCATGCGCTGTCCCTGACGGACATGTTCCCGCGGATCAGAAAAAATATGCAGAAAGGCAGGATCCCGGTCAGTCTCTGTGTCAAAGGACTGCAGAGCTGCAACCCGGTCAGGATCGTCCAGAAAGATCAATATCTGATCGCTGACGGTTTCGATAAAGTCTGCGCCGTTCTGGATATGGCCGAGTTCGGACTGCTGAACCAGTTCCGGCTCCTGATCCTGTATCCGTGCTTCAACGGATGCATCGGCGGACATATGCTGTGGGGAAACAGTTTTCTGATGACAAACAATATCGACGCTCTGTCCCACGGGAAAACCAAGGGCAGCAGCGATGTCCCGTTTGAATATGTCTATACGGAAGATTTCCTGAAGACAGATGAAGATACCCGTTCATTTATGGAGCGTACGTTGTTCTTCAAGAATGTGAACGAAGAACTGGAACGGCTCCCGGGCTTTGACTGCTCCGCATGCGGAATGCAGACATGCCGCGTCATGGCGGAAGAGATTGTCAAAGGAAACAGAAAAGAAGAAGATTGCAGGGTGCTTAAGACCCTGAAGGAGAAAGCAGATGACGATCAGAGATCTGATTGAAAAAACAGGATGGAAGCTTGACACGACCACACTGGACACCTCTGCAGAGATCAGCGGAGCCTACTGCGGCGATCTTCTGAGCTGGGTGATGGGCAACGGTGAGCCGGATCAGGCATGGATCACCGTTCAGGTTCATTCCAATGTCATCGCAGTCGCGCTGCTGAGGGAATTCTCATGCGTGATCATAGCGGACGGCGCGAATGTTTCCGATGAACTGATCCGGAAATGTACGGATGAACAGCTTGTCATGCTGGAAAGCGGCATCCCGGCTTACGAGACTGCCAAAGTTCTGGCCGGCTTAGGTATCTGATATGTTCTATGATCTGCACATGCACAGCTGTCTGTCACCCTGTGCGGAAGATGAAATGACGCCGAATAACATTGTCAATATGGCGATGATCAAGGGTCTGGAACTCATTGCTGTGACAGATCATAACTCAACGAAACAACTGCCGGCTGTGGCACAGGTCGCAGAAACGCTCGGCCTGAAAATGCTGTATGGCGCGGAACTGCAGACGATCGAGGAAGTCCATGTACTGGGACTGTTCAACACACTGGAAAAAAGCCAGGAATTCCAGACATGGATCGACGAGAGGATGCCGGATGTGGCAAATGACGAGAATTTCTTCGGACATCAGTGGATCATGAACGCGATGGACGAGAAGATCGGCGATGAGAAACGGCTCCTGCTTGTTTCCCTCAATGCCACACTGGAAGAATGCACGGATGCCATCCACAGCTACGGCGGCAGGGTTATCCTGGCACATGTTCTGGACAGACAGAACAGCGTTACGAATCAGCTGGGATTCATTCCGATGGACCTGGCCTATGACGGCCTGGAAGTCAAGAGTGAGGAACAGCGCCTCCGGGTGATCCGCGATAATCCATGGATCACGGAGGATTCGACCGACTGGTTTATCAGCAGCGATGCACACAGACTGATCGATATATCCGAAGCAGATCATTATCTGCGGGATTCGGTCTTTCAGAAATTATGGGGGTGAAGTTCTATGATGGAAGATATCGCAATGCACATACTGGAAATCCTGATGAACAGTATCAAGGCGGGGGCGACTATGATCAGGCTCAAGATCCGCGACAGTTTCGATGATGACATCATTTCGATCAGCATCGAAGACAACGGATGCGGCATGGATGAGGAAATGGCCGCAAAAGCCGCTGATCCCTTTACGACATCCCGTACGACCAGGAGGATCGGTATGGGTCTCTCCTTCATGAAAGGTCTTGCCGAGACATGCGGCGGTACATTCCGGCTCTCATCCGAGCCCGGCGTGGGAACCCTTGTCGAAGCATCCGTTCAGAAGCTGAATATCGATACCCCGGACCTGGGTGATATCGGGGAGATCATGATGGAATCGATCCAGTCGGATGAAAGCATCGATTACATACTGGAATACAAAACAGACTATAACGAATTTACATTTGAATCAGAAGCGGTGAAGAAGGAACTGGAAGGCGTGAGCCTGCTGGAACCGGAGATCCTGCTCTGGATCAAAGACTATATCAATCAAGGAATTGAACAGGCTAAGGAGGACACACAATGAAAAGCTTAAATGATCTCAAGAAGATGCGTGAAGCTGCCCTGAAAAAAGTTGAAATGCGTGAAGGCGGAAAAGATTATCGTGTCGTTGTCGGTATGGCAACATGCGGTATCGCTGCCGGCGCAAGACCGGTGCTGAACCGTCTTGTTGAGGAAACTGCAAACCATGATTACAACTGTGTCGTTACACAGACAGGCTGTATCGGCATGTGTGTTTATGAACCGATCGTTGAAGTATTTGACAAAGACGGCGGACATACAACATATGTACATGTAGATCCGGAAAAAGCAGCCAAGATCCTGGAAGAGCATGTCGGCAAAGGCAACGTCGTCGACGAATATACAGTTGAAAGTGCCCGGAAAGAAGGATAACGCAAAATGCCGACATATCGTACGAATATTCTCGTCTGTGCCGGAACCGGATGCACAGCAAGTAATTCAAATCTTATCTTTGATGAATTAAATAATGAATTAAAGAAGCTCGGTCTTGAGAACGAAGTCAACGTCGTTCGTACAGGCTGCTTCGGCTTATGCCAGAAAGGCCCGATCGTTGCCGTTTACCCGGATAAGGTATTCTATGCACACGTCAAGGTCGAAGACGCAGCACGCATCGTTGCGGAGCATATCTACAAGGGACGTGTTGTAACGGATCTGCAGATGTCTGACGAAGACCTGAAGACAGGTGAAAAGATCCTCGACATCAACAAGATCAAATTTTATGAAAAGCAGCAGCGTATCGCTCTGCGCAACTGCGGTAAGATCAACCCTGAAGATATTACCGAATACATCGCCATGGACGGCTACGCTGCACTGGGTAAAGCTCTGACAGAAATGACACCGCAGGAAGTTATCGATGTCATGAAAGCTTCCGGTCTGCGCGGCAGAGGCGGCGCCGGTTTCCCGACAGGCGTGAAATGGCAGTTTGAAAAAGACCAGCCCGGCGATGAAAAGTATGTCATCTGCAACGCTGACGAAGGCGACCCGGGTGCATTCATGGACCGTTCCATTCTGGAAGGTGACCCGCATGCCATCATCGAAGGTATGGCCATCATGGCTTACGCAGTAGGCGCACATCTTGGTTATGTTTATATCCGTGCGGAATATCCGATCGCTGTCAACCGTCTGAAGATCGCTATCGACCAGGCTCATGAATATGGTCTGCTCGGCCAGAATATCTTCGAGTCCGGCTTTGACTTCGACATCGAGATCCGTCTCGGCGCAGGCGCATTTGTCTGCGGTGAAGAAACAGCGCTGATCGCTTCCATCGAAGGTAAGCGCGGTATGCCGACACCGAAGCCGCCGTTCCCGGCAGTCAGCGGTGTATGGGGCAAACCAACATCCATCAACAACGTTGAGACACTGGCAAACGTTGCCCAGATCATCAACAACGGTGCTGAATGGTACAGCTCCATCGGTACCGAAAAATCCAAGGGTACAAAAGTATTCGCTCTCGGCGGAAAGATCAAGAACACAGGTCTCGTTGAAATCCCGATGGGAACAACACTCCGTGAGATCATCTATGAAATCGGCGGCGGATGCCCGAACAACAAGGCATTCAAGGCTGTTCAGACCGGCGGTCCGAGCGGCGGCTGTCTGACTGAAAAAGAACTCGATACACCGATCGACTACGACAACCTCGTAGCTGCAGGCTCCATGATGGGTTCCGGCGGTATGATCGTTCTCGATGAAGACAACTGTATGGTAGACGTTGCCCGTTTCTATATGGACTTCATCTGCGACGAATCCTGCGGCAAGTGCTCACCGTGCCGTATCGGTACAAAGAGACTTCTGGAAATGCTCACAAAGATCACGGAAGGCGAAGGAACGCTGGAAATGCTCGATGAGATGGAAGACCTCTGCAATGAGATCAAGGATACAGCTCTCTGCGGTCTTGGACAGACAGCACCGAACCCGATCCTCTCCACACTGAAGAGCTTCCGTGATGAATACATTGCACATATCGTTGACAAGAGATGTCCGGCCGGCGTCTGCAAGAAGCTCCTGACATACTCCATCGACCCGAACAAGTGCAAGAAGTGCTCACTGTGTGCACGGAACTGCCCGGTCAGCTGCATTACCGGCGTTCCAGGCAAAGAACCGTATGTCATCGATACAGACAAGTGCATCAAGTGCGGAACCTGTATCACATCCTGCCGCTTCGGTGCAGTAGAAAGACGATAGGAGGATATAAATATGGCAACTGTAAATTTAAAGATCAATAACAAGCCGATCACAGCTGAAGCCGGAATGACAGTTCTGGAAGCTGCGCGTGCAAACGGTATTTATATTCCCACACTGTGCTATCTGAAGGATATCAACAAGTCCGGTGCATGCCGTGTATGTCTGGTTGAAGTAGCGCGTGCACGTACGCTTCTGTCCGCCTGCACGACACCGGTTTCGGAAGGTATGGAAGTATTCACAAATTCCGAACGTGCCATCAAAGGCCGCAGGAATTCCGTGGAACTGATCATGTCCAACCACAACAAGAACTGCCTGTCCTGCAAGAGAAACCAGAACTGTGAACTCCAGAAGCTGTGTGAAGAACTCGGCATCCGTGAGAACCGTTTTGAAGGACAGCACACAGCCGCTACACTGGAAAGCGCAAGCTACGGTATCGTCAGAGACACCAGCAAGTGCGTTCTGTGCGGACGATGCATCGAAACCTGCAAGAAGGTACAGGGACTTGGTATCCTGGGTCTGCAGAACCGCGGATTCAACACCATCATGGGCCCTGTCTTCAACAAGAGCTTCAACGATGTCAACTGCATGCAGTGCGCGCAGTGCGTCATCAACTGCCCGGTAGGCGCCCTCACGGAAAAGGAAGATATCCACTACGTGATCGAAGCCCTCAACGATCCGAAGAAGACCGTTATCGTACAGACCGCTCCGGCAGTCCGTGCTTCTCTCGGTGAAGAATTCGGCATGCCGATCGGCAGCCGCGTAACCGGCAAGATGGTCGCAGCTCTCAAAGCATGCGGATTCGACCGTGTCTATGACACAAACTTCGGTGCCGACCTGACAATTATGGAAGAAGGCACAGAGCTCCTGAAGCGTCTCAGCAGCGGCGGCGTTCTGCCGATGTTCACATCCTGCTCACCGGGCTGGATCCGTTATATTGAATATCAGTATCCGGAACTTCTGCCGCACCTGTCCTCTGCCAAGTCCCCGCATATGATGTTCGGTCAGATCTGCAAGACTTTCTGGGCAAAGGAAAAGGGTATCGATCCGAAAGACATCGTCGTCGTTTCCATCATGCCGTGTGTTGCAAAGAAGTCCGAGATCCAGCGTCCGGAATGCCATACAGGCGAATACAAGGATGTTGACTATGTACTTACAACACGTGAATGCGGACGTCTTATCAAGATGTACGGCGTTGAATGGGATGAACTGGAAGATGATACATTCGACCAGGATCTCTTAGGCGACTACACCGGCGCGGCTGTAATCTTCGGCGCAACCGGCGGTGTTATGGAAGCTGCTCTGCGTACTGTCAAGCAGAAACTCGACGGAAAGAAGCTTGAAAAGGTTGACTTCGAAGCATGCCGCGGTATGGAAGGCGTCAAGGAAGCCGAGATCGATCTGAACGGCACAAAGATCTGGATCGCCATCACATCCAGCATGGTCGCTGCGAAGCCGCTTCTCGAAGAAGTCAAGGCAGGCACATCCAAGTATACGTTCATCGAAGTTATGGGATGCCCGGGCGGCTGCATCAACGGCGGCGGACAGTCCATCATCCCGTCACGCGTCAAGAACGGCAAGCTTGGCTATGACTACAAGAAACTGCGTATGAAGGCCCTCTATGACGAGGACGAGCTGATGGATCTGCGTGTCTCATCCGACAACGTACAGATTCAGGAACTCTACAGCAAATACCTCGGCGAACCGGGTTCCGAACTCGCAGAAGAACTCCTGCATACTTCTTACTCACCGAAGAAGAAATTCAACATTCTCGAAGACTGAGTAATCTGAACAGGAAATAGAAGCACTGATCACGGATCAGTGCTTTTTTTTATGAAAACAGGTATTGTGTATCTGAAAAAATGATATTATTGTAATTAACTCTCAGTAAAGAGGGTACATACCGGAACAGCGTGTGTCCGGGGAGGAAGAAAAATGAAAAGAATAATAAAAGCGTTCTGCGCAGTATTGATGATGATCGCACTGGCTGCCTGCGGCGGGACAAAAGATGCCGGAAAGACAGATAGCGGAAAAACAAATGCTGCCGCAACAGATGCCGGTACAAAAGAAAACGGAAAAGAGTGGAGCCGGACAGGCTACTTCGCCGATGAAAATGAAAACCTCCTGAATATCATGAAATCAGAGGAAGAAGAATATCCGGGATGGTATGTCGGCGTATTACTGGAAGAAGATATGTATGGCTGGTATATCCAGCAGGAAGGCGATGCGCTGAAAGGCAATATCGTTCCGGAATATGAAGAAGGCCAGTTCGTCGTAACGGTTACCGAAGAAGGCGAAGACGGTGTCCTGTTAAAGACAGAAAACGGAAAAGAATATCACTTTACACCGACAGAAATAGAAGAAGCGGATATCGGAGTTACGATCAATACAGAAGGTCTCGGTGAGTTTACTGCTGTATCTGATGCGGAAGACGCATTTGAATCTGAAGAAGGCACTTCTTCCATGATCCTGAGCCTGTATGAACCAACGACCTATACACTGACAGCAGTGGAAATCGAAGACTGGAAATTTGTCAAATGGACAAAAGACGGCAAAGATTACTCCACCGAGAAAGAGATCACGGTTGAATTTACGGAAAGCGCAGAATTCGTGGCTGTGTTCGAGTATCCGGAACAGGAAGAAGAACAGTAAAAACAGAATCGTTCCAAAGCCGATTGCCCGAAAGAAAAGAAATAGAGAAGATAATTGCATCTTCTCTATTTTTATCTGTTCATAAGAAAGCCCTGTCTAAGCAGGGCAGTCAGAAGAGTTAATCGATGAATTTGACAGCTGTGCCGTATGCCATGACTTCGGCAGCGCCCTGCATGATGGACGCGGAAGAGTAACGGATGGATACGATCGCGTCGGCGTCCAGTTCCTCCGCTTCCTGCACCATGCGCTTGGAAGCTAGGGCACGCGCGTCATTCATCATTTCGTTGTATTTGGTCAGTTCACCGCCGACCAGTGTCTTGAGGCCTGCACCGATATCGCGGATGGCGTTTACTGTCTGGACTGTGCTTCCTTTGACCATGCCCAGTATTTCGTAGTTTTTTCCGCTGACGGATTCAGTAGTTGTCAAGATCATCTTCTTCTCCTCCTTTGATCTCCATGATTCTGTTATATAAGCTGTGCAGAAGACCGGCACCCATTGCCGCAAGCAGCACTGTAAAGATCAGTCTGTACCAGACGGGAATATCGTCAAATACATTCACGATCACGATATAGCCGATAATGAACAACATGATAAAGGCTGCAGACAGAACGGCGCCGGATATTTTCTTTGCATGGTTACGCATAATGGTTTTCCTCTTATTTATTATATCTTTTATGACAGTAAAAAAAGAGAGAATTATTCATTCTCTCCGAATACTTTCTGAACTTTGGAAACGATGTCTTCAATTGCGACATCCTCTTTTTCACCGGTACGGGATTTGAATTCCACCATGCCGTTCTGAATGCCTCTGCCGACAGTAATGCGGTAGGGGATGCCGATAAGTTCCATATCCTTGAATTTAACACCGGGTCTTTCATCACGGTCATCGAGCATGACTTCGATGCCTGCTTTTTCCAGCTTCTCATAGATCTCTTCCGCTGCTTTGATCTGGTTTTCATCTTTCATGGAAATGACAACGATGCAGACCTGGTAGGGGGCGAGTTCCTTAGGCCAGTTAATGCCGTTTTCGTCAGCGTTCTGTTCTGCCAGTGCAGCCATGGCGCGGGCGATTCCGATACCGTAGGAGCCCATCCACACATACTGCAGCTTATTAGAGGAATCCAGATACTGCAGTTCCAGTGCTTTGGAATACTTAGTGCCGAGTTTGAATGTGTTTCCTACTTCAATGCCGTGTTCGAAACGGATCCTGCCGCCGCATACCGGACAGATATCGCCGTCCTGGATGTTTCTCAGGTCACCGGAAAGATCAATTTTGAAATCCTTCTGATTGACATTGGTATAGTGATAGCCGGTCTTGTTGGCACCGACGACGAAGTTATACATACCGAGCACTTCATTGTCAGCGAGCAGACGGCAGTGAATGCCGACCGGACCGGCAAAGCCGATCTCCGCGTCTGTGACTTTGCGCACAGTTGCTTCATCCGCGAGTTCGACTTCATTGGCACCGAGGAGCTTCCGCAGTTTTGTTTCGTTGACATCGCGGTCGCCTCTGACCATGACTGCGACCGGTTCTCCGTCCGCTGTATAGATCAGTGTCTTGACAAAACGTTCCGGTTCCTTATGCAGGAAGGAAACAACTTCTTCGATCGTTCTGGAATTCGGTGTCTCAACGAGCGTCAGTTCTTCTTCCGGTTCTGTTTCTACAGATACAGGTTCGGAACATGCGGCGATATCGATGTTGGACGCGAAATCACAGGAATCGCATAATACGAGGATATCTTCACCGAGCGGTGTGACAGCCTGGAATTCCTCGGACAGGAGACCGCCCATGACACCTGTATCGGAACGTACGATGACATACTTGAGATGCAGACGGTCCATGACATTCTTATATGCCTGGAACTGTTTTGCATAAGCTTCATCCATTCCCGCTTCATCAGCGTCGAATGTATAGGCATCCTTCATGACAAATTCACGTACGCGGACAAGACCGTAGCGGGGTCTTGGCTCATCACGGAATTTTGTCTGGAACTGATAGAGGGAGAAGGGCATGTCCTTGTAGGAGCGGATCTTCATCCTTGCGGCCTGGGCGAAGAGTTCTTCGTGAGTCGGGCCGAGGACGTAGTTCTGTCCTTTTCTGTCCTTCAGCGAAAACATGGAGCTGCCGAAATTGGCACGGCGTCCGCTGGCAATATATACATCTTCCGGGATCAGTGCCGGCATGGCGACTTCCTGACATCCCGTTGCATTCATTTCTTCCCTGACGATCTCTTTGATCTTATCGAAGACCCTGAGTCCCAGCGGCAGCATCATATAAACGCCGGAAGAGCTTTTTTTGATGAATCCGGCTCTTACCAGAAGGTTGGAACTGACAGAATCCTCATCGCGTACATTTTCACGCAGTGTAAAGAAATAACTGTTTTTTAAACGCATAGCTGTAACCTCTCACTAATAGACAAAATTATAGCACCTTTTAACTTTACTTTACTTATTAACTTACATATAATATTCGAAATAGAACGGAGGGAACAGTCTTTATGGCAAAATATTATGCGGAACCGAGTCATACATTCAGCGAATACCTGCTGGTGCCGGGCCTGACAACAAAGGATAATATTCCTTCAAAAGTCAGCCTGAAAACTCCTCTTGTAAAGTATCGCAAAGGCGAGGAACCACAGCTCACTTTGAATATCCCAATGGTCAGTGCAGTCATGCAGTCGGTATCGGGAGACCGTCTGGGTGTTGCGCTTGCGAAAGAAGGCGGCATGTCTTTTATTTTCGGATCACAGACGATCGAAGCACAGGCAGCGATGGTGTCGAGGGTAAAACATTACAAGGCCGGCTTTGTTATCAGTGACTCCAATATCACACCGGAGACGACTCTCCGTGAGATCCTTGAACTTCTGGAAGAAACAGGACACAGCACTATGCCTGTGACTGAAGACGGTTCTTCCAACGGAAAGCTCCTCGGACTCGTAACATCACGTGATTACCGCGTGACACGTCTTTCCCCGGATACAAAAGCGAAGGAATTCATGACACCGCGCGGACAGCTCGTTGTCGGAACAGAAGATGATGATCTGAAAGCCTGCAACGACCTGATCTGGGAGCACAAACTGAATACACTGCCGATCGTTGACCAGGAAGATCATCTGCAGTATCTCGTTTTCCGGAAAGACTATGATTCCCATAAGGAAAACCCGCTTGAACTGCTGGACGACAAGAAACGCTTCATGTGCGGCGCCGGCATCAATACAAGAGATTATAAAGAAAGAATTCCAGCACTGGTCAAAGCCGGTGTCGACTGCCTGGTAATCGATTCATCCGACGGATATTCCGAATGGCAGGGTGAAACGCTCCAGTGGGTCAGGGAAAACTACGGCGACAGCGTCAAGATCGGCGCCGGCAACGTCGTTGATGAAGAAGGCTTCCGTTATCTGGCTGACCATGGTGCTGACTTTGTCAAGATCGGCATCGGCGGCGGATCCATCTGCATCACCCGCGAGACAAAAGGTATCGGCCGCGGACAGGCAACTGCAGTCATCGAAGTAGCCAAGGCAAGAGATGAATATTACAAGGAAACAGGTATCTACGTTCCGATCTGCTCGGACGGCGGCATCGTATATGATTATCACATCACACTGGCGCTTGCCATGGGCGCGGACTTCGTCATGCTGGGAAGATATTTCTCCAGATTTGAGGAAGCGCCGGGTGAAAAGCTCATGATCAACGGCTCATTCGTCAAGGAATACTGGGGCGAGGGCAGCAACCGTGCCAAGAACTGGCAGAGATATGATCTCGGCGGCAAGAGCAAGCTTTCCTTTGAAGAAGGTGTTGACTCCTATGTACCGTATGCCGGCACCCTGAAGGACAATGTCCAGGTCACGACATACAAGATCCGCTCAACCATGAGCAACTGCGGTGCCCTGAGCATTCCGGAACTGCAGGAAAAGGCGAAGCTGACACTTGTATCCGCTACTTCCATCGTGGAAGGCGGCGCGCACGATGTCATCGTGAAAAACAAGGATACAAATCATTAAACATCCAAGAGACTCTGCGGAGTCTCTTTTTTGTACACAGAAGTATTCCGGATGCTATAATCAGCACATAAACGGAGTGAAGATCATATGGGTTTCAGAAAAAGCATTCTATGTTTTCTGGCTGCTTCCATAACAGCCGGCGCAGGACTTGCCGGATGTTCGGCAGACAGCCCGCGGAAAGCGGAGAGTACTGAGCTTCCCGCAGCGGAATGGCAGATAGATGTCACTTTTCCGGACTGGAAAAAAGTCCGCAGTTCCAATACAGCTGCGAACAACCGGATCGGCTTTTTCATGTACGGCGGGCAGGGAACTCTTTATATCATGAATCAGGAAAACTGTACGGATGTCCAGCTGTATGTGAATGACCGGAAAGTTGAAACGGAGATTCCCGGGGAAGGGGAATGTTACCGCATGGATATCTCCTCTTATACGCGGAACGGGATGAATACGCTCCAGGTCAGCGGAATTACGGAAGGAAAACTGCGTGTGTGCATCCCGTATCCCGAAGTGATCAGTGGAACTCCTGCGGAAGCGGGTTTATCCGGTAAATCACTGGAACTGATCGACAGGATCATTACGGCAGATATCGGCAGCGGGTTTTCCAGCGCCCAGCTTGCGGTCGTGAAAGACGGCCGGCTGGTATATGAAAAAGCGTGGGGCAATATCAGGACATACGACGAAGAAGGCATTCCGGTAAGCAGTGAAGCGGTCACACCGGATACCTTGTATGATCTTGCGTCCAATACCAAAATGTACAGTGTCAATTATGCGCTTCAGTATCTGGTGACAGAGGGTAAACTGGACCTGGATACGAAGATCGCGGATATCCTCGGCCCTGCCTTCGCGGAGGATACGATCCGGATCGATTATGAAGGGTGTGAACCTGTTGGTCCTGAAATACAGAAAAAATGGAAATCGGAGCTGACTGTCAGGGATCTTCTGAAACATCAGGGCGGCTTTCCGCCGGGACCGCAGTATTTCAATGACCGCTATGATCACGCATCCCTTTACTTTGATTCTGACAGCGGCAATGTGATCTATACAGGTACAGGGGCTGATGAAAAGACAAGGGAAGAAACACTGAAAGCCATTTTCAAAACGCCCCTTATGTATGAACCGGGGACGAAAACCGTATACAGCGATGTGGATTATATGGTGCTTTGTTACTGCGCGGAAAAGATCACAGGCATGCGGCTTGATGCTTATCTTCAGAAAACATTCTGGGAACCGCTCGGCCTGAAACATATCTGCTACAACCCGCTCGAAAACGGATTTGAAAAAAAGGACTGCGCTGCGACAGAACTGATGGGCAACACCAGGGCAGGCAGGCTTCATTATACAGGCATACGGACATATACCCTGCAGGGGGAAGTGCACGACCCGAATGCCTATTACTGCATGGATGGTGTTTCCGGACATGCCGGCATGTTTTCAAATGCGTCTGATCTGGCAGTACTGGCATCAGTCATGCTGAGCAGCGGGTATGGGGAACACAAGTTTTTCTCGAAAGATGTTATAGCGCAGTTTACTGCTCCCTCAGGCAGTACATCAGCGGATTACGGACTGGGATGGTGGCTTCAAGGGGATCATAACTGGGATACATATTTCGGTTCCTGTTCGCCCGCATCCGCTTTCGGCCATCAGGGATTTACGGGCACGCTCACCATGATCGATCCGGATCACAGCATGGTCATTGTTTTCCTGACAAACAAGATCCATTCTCCCATGCAGGATAATGATCCCACACTGGGAAAATATAACGGGAATTTCTATACCACGGGTTCCCTTGGGTTCGTGCCCGAAATCCTGGAAATCGGATTGAAAGGAGATGCGGATCCCGGCATTTACCATGATCTTGTTTCGGACATGGCTGCGGATAAAGCACGGATCCTGGAAGAAAACGGGATCACTGATCCGGAGCATCCAGAAATGAAAGCGTACAACGCTCTGTGCAAGGCAGCTGAGGAGATGAAATAGCGCCTTCTATCTGCTTTGTGAATGCATCAGAAAAGACAGCCTTGTATGAACACAGGGCTGTCTGTTATTTTATCTATTTCTTTTTCTTCTCGTAAGCGCTCCAGTCGCTGCTGACCCTGTAGTTTTCAAGTACTTCCAGGCAGTGGACCATTGCTCCCGGGAGAATATAACGCTTGACACCGGGGGTGTGTACGATTTCCGGTATATACTGATCGGATATCTTTGCCCGCAGCGCGTCATGGATCTCCTGCGGATTCGGCGTCAGTTTGCTGTAGAGGACGATCTTTTTCGGGGCGATCGTAGAGATATAGGCAAGAAGGCCTGTTGTCACAAGTTCCAGAACGCCTTCCGGTGTGAAAGGCTTCCGGTCGAAATCCCGGACGGCTTCGCGGACGATGCAGAAGATCTCCCCGGCACCGTGCATCTTGCCCATCCTCAGTTTCCCGTCGATGATCACACCGGCGCCTGCACCGGCAGTTCCGTCAGGCTGGAAATAGAAGACCATATCATCTGATGTGTCGTTGAGGGCATAGTAGCCGAGCGCCATGGCGTTGACATCATTGATGAGGATGGTGGGAATATGGTTGAATCTTTCCTCGATATCCATGGAAATGAACTGGCCCCACATGCCGATGGAAGGATGGTACAGCCGCCCGTGATATGTGACGCCGGGCATGGCGATCGAGATTGCATCCAGTTCTTCACCGAGGGATAAAACGTATTCGATGACATCGTAAAGATCCTGCAGCGAAAAGGACTGTTTCAGTACTTCGCCATCAAGGTCACGCATACCGTTTACATAGATCCTGTAGCCGATACGGCAGCGTCCGTTATGGTTGACGACCCCGATGGTCAGGATCCTGTAGGAATTCAGGAACGGTTTGCGAGGATCTGCTTTTTTCTGCTCTTCATCGATCCTGTCAGCGGGCAGGACAGCATCCTGCACCATTCTGAGCATCTTGCCGGTCTGATAAGTCGCGAAGACGCCTGTAGGTATCTTCATGACGATCGTATCGCGGAAGATCTGTTTCAGACGGTCATACTGAAAGTGGACCTGCGGCGCGAGAAGGATCACATCATAGTCGAAGCCTTTTTCATAGATCCGGTCAAACGAAATTGCTGTAAATTCATAATCCAGACGGAGCGTTTCGGCCGCGGTGTTGAGCTCGGACGCGAAATAGCTGGATGTCAGGGCGCTTGTGCACGTCAGGAGCACATGGATTCTTTTCTTCTTTTTCAGACTGAGCAGTGTCTGCCGCATTTCCGCAAAAAGCGAAAGGGCGTGATCAAGGTCATCCAGACGAAAATGCAGGTAGAAAACATTCTCCTGGTCCTTGGCAGTGATGATGGCAAGTTCCACGATATCCTGCGGATAAAAGGAGATCTGTCCTTCGGCGTTGTCCGTGATCAGATGGATGTTTCCGTTTTTGTCTTCCCTGACAACATATTCACCCATACTGCCTGCCTTAATGGTTCTGCGGAAGTCTTGAGCTATCGTTCCCATATGCGCCTCCTGTTATTATTCTATCATATATTCAAGGGTATTCTCCGTTACGTTGAAGTTGCCGAATACATGCATGTCGGATTTCTGATATAATTTCAATAATGAAAGAGTAAAAACTATGAGTGAAAAGAAAGAACTGATACGTGATCTGACCACAGGAAGTGTTCCGAAAACGCTGATCACTTTTGCCATGCCTCTGTTCCTTTCAGGTCTTCTGCAGACGGTCTACAACATGGTCGATATGATCGTTGTCGGTAAATTCGTCGGTACGGGCGGTCTTTCTGCCGTATCCATCGGCGGTGAAGTACTGATGCTCATAACGTTTGTGGCAATGGGGTTCTCCAATGCCGGACAGATCCTGATCTCCCGTTATGTCGGGGAGAACAGACGCGACAAGGTAGGGGAAATGATCGGGACCCTGTTTACACTTCTGTTTGGTGCCGCTGTCGCGGTCATGATCATTTTCCTGATCACATACAAAGGCATTATCAACTGGCTGAATACGCCGCAGGAGATCTGGGAGATGACCCGCCAGTACTGCGTGACATGCGTATACGGCGTTATTTTCATCTATGGATACAACCTGGTCTCCGCCATTCTCAGGGGGATGGGTGATTCCAGACATCCGTTTCTGTTTATCGCCATCGCGTCGGTGATCAATGTCATCCTGGACCTGCTGTTCGTGGCGGTTTTCCGTATGGGACCGTTCGGTGCTGCCCTTGCGACAGTGATCGGCCAGGCTGTCAGTTTCCTGTTTGCCATACGGCTGCTGTATAAGAACCGCGAACAGTTTTCCTTTGATTTCAAACCGGAGCATTTCCGCATTTATCCCTCTGTCATCCAGCCGCTGCTTTCCCTGGGTATTCCCATGGTCATCCAGTCTGCCGCGATCACATTTTCCATGCTGTTTGTCAATTCCTATATCAATACATACGGCACGACAGCTGTTGCGGTGACCGGGGTGGCGAGAAAACTGGAATCGATGATTTCCATCGTTTCCCAGTCGATATCCAGTGCCGGCGGTGCCATGATCGCGCAGGCGCTCGGTGCCAGGAAGATCGACCGTGTTCCGAAAGTCGTTTTCCATGCCCTTTGGATCGTCTTTATTCCGGCATCGGTCATGGCAGTTATCACGCTGTTCAAACCGGAATGGCTGTTCGGTCTTTTCTCCAGTGATGCCGAAGTGCTGAAGATGGCGCTGACATATATTCCTGTTGCCATGGTGCAGTATACCGGAGCAACGCTGCGGCCGGCCAACTTTGCCCTGATCAACGGATCCGGCAATTCAAAACTGAATCTGGCAGTCGCGCTGCTTGACGGCATCGTTTGCCGGATCGGCCTGGCTCTCCTTCTCGGTGTAGTCTTTAACTGGGGCATCCGGGGATTCTGGTACGGTAATGCGCTTTCCGGACTGGTCCCGTTCTTTATCGGAAGCGTTTATCTGTTCTCCGGGGCCTGGAAATCCCGGGTATCCGCATAATAAACAGAAGATCATCTCGGAAGATGATCTTCTTTGTTTTTCAGTGATTCACGGATGCGGCGGAACACTTCTTCCTCACCGTGATCCCTGATTTCCGTAAGGATGTATTCCAGTTCATCCCTGGTATCGGGATGCATGTACAGCTTGTCATTGCGGGACAGGTAGTATTCCAGCGCGCTGGCACTCGTGTATTTGTCCTTCAGATAAACACGGCACGCGGCTACCCGGTCGCAGACCATCTCCACGATATACCGGTAGGGCATGCGGATCGGCTGCCATTTTCCGTCTATCATGTCATACCAGTATTCCCAGTGATGCGGGTTGCGTCCCTTGTGATGCAGCCAGCCTTCGGAAAATCCGTACAGTTCCTTTTCTTTCATATACGGGGAACGGTAGCCCTGGAAAAAACGGACGCTGACGAGGAACTCACTCGGACTGTATTTGGACAGGTCATGTTTCAGCCCCTGACTGTACAGACCGCACGCAAAACAGTTCCGCCTCACAAGGTTCCTGTGCTCACGGACAGTTTCCAGATGACGTATCAGACGGGTATGGTAAGGGAGGTTTTCATTCATAACTGAATTATACCGCGGCGGGACCGTTTATGCATTCTTTTGAAGGGTATTTCCCGAGTGTGCAAAACAGAGAACTATGATAGAATATTGGCATGAAACGACATAACGCAAGAACAAAAGCCATGACGGCAACATATCAGTATCTGCTGGTGGAACGCGATGTGGAAGAACTTCTCCTGGATGCTTTTGAAACAGAAAATATCGCGGATATCGACAGCTACTTTGTCCGTGTAGTAAAAAATGCAGTTGCCAAGAAAGATGAATTTGCCGGATATATCGACCGTGTCCTGGATAACTGGACATTTGACAGGCTTGGTTATATTGAAAAAGCAATACTGCTCAACGGCTGTTCAGAATTTGATCTGAAGGAGATCAGCGCGGCAGTCATTATTGATGAAGCTGTGGAGATGGCTAAAGCATACTGTGATGAGGATACCTACAAACTGATCAATCGGGTTCTGGATGTAATATGACAAGAAGAATTGTTCCGGTCAGCACCCTGGTGAACTATCTGAAACAGGTAATGGACAATGACCCGGTTCTGCATGGGGTGATGATCGAAGGTGAGATCTCAAACCTGCGGAAACCATTCAGCGGTCATTGGTATTTTTCGTTAAAAGACAGCCGTTCATCGCTTCCGTGCGTAATGTTTGCCGGGGCAAATCAGAAACTGAATTTTCCGGTGAACAACGGGGACAAGGTCGTCCTGAAGGGCGATGTCAGTGTCTATGCGGCAGAAGGCAGAGTCCAGATGATCGTCTCGGATATGAAGCCGAGCGGTATCGGGGAATTATACCTGAAGCTGGAGGAACTGAAGAAAAAGCTTTCCGCTGAAGGACTGTTTGCCCCGGAACATAAGAAAAAACTGCCGGCTTATCCGATGGATATTGCCCTTGTCACCGGGAACAATACCGCTGCCCGGGAGGATGTCCTTATCACGTTCAGGAACCGCTGGCCGGCGGCTGTGATCCATGAATATCCCTGTCCCGTACAGGGAGCGGACGCAGCTGTCAAGATCATTGCCAGTCTTTCGGCAGCTGACTGCGGCGGCCATGATGTGATCCTGCTGGTCAGGGGAGGCGGTTCGCTTGAGGATCTGTGGTGTTTCAACGATGAAGCACTTGCCCGGTTTATATATGCAATACATACGCCGGTCGTAACAGGGATCGGACATGAGATAGACTTCACACTCGCCGATTATACGGCAGATGTACGTGCCAATACGCCTACAGGCGCAGTTGAGGCAGCGACTCCGGATATCCGTGAAGTCAGCGATCAGATATCTGCCTGCAGGGACAGGATGCAGAGGGTAATGGAATCCCGGATGCGGGAATCCGCAATGCAGCTGGACCGCATATATGAAAAACTGACATCTGCCCAGTATATCGTGCATCAGAAACAGACAGCGTTTGAACGCCTGTCCGCCTTGTTTACAAACAGCGTACAGCGGAAATCCGCTGTACTGAAAGATGAGATCAGAAACTGCGAAAACAGGATGCGCAGCGCAGCGCTTAGCCGTTCGCAGGCAGAGAGGATCCGCGTAGTGCGTCATGAGGAAACACTCAGGCACGGAAGTACGATTTTTCTGCAGAAGATCAAACAGGATCTTGCCAGGGAATGCGCGCTGCTTGACGCATACTCACCATTGAAGATCCTGGAGAGGGGATATACCCTTGTTGAATATGAAGGACAGCCTGTCCGTGATGTGAACGAGGTCAGTATCGGGGACGATATCCGGATCCGGTTCGCCAGAGGGACAGCAGAAGCGAGGATCACAAAAAAGGAGGAAGAAGACCATGCCGGAAAAGAAAACATTTGAACAGTCCATGGGACGGCTCGAAGAAATCGTGGCTGATCTCGAAAAGAATGAAAAGACACTGGATGAAACGATTAAGCTGTTTGAAGAAGGCCTTCTTCTCGTAAAGGAATGCGATGCCCGTCTGCATGAATTCCAGGACAGGATCGATGAGATTATAAAACAGAACGGCGGTGGTTCAGATGCGGATTGACGATTGCCTGAAACAGGAGATGGACAGGCTGACACCCAGCCGTGTGCATGATGCGATGGAATACTCGCTCATGATCGGGGGAAAACGGATCCGGCCTAACCTGCTTTACGCAGTCGGACACGGATACGGTCTTTCTGATGAAGTACTGGATCCGTTTGCGGAAGCTCTTGAGATGATCCATACCTATTCGCTGATCCATGACGACCTGCCGGCAATGGACAACGATGACCTGCGCCGGGGTCAGCCTACAAATCATAAAAAATTTGACGAAGCTACCGCGATCCTGGCGGGTGACGGACTTCTGACCTACGCATTCACAACGGCAGCCCGGAGCGGTGCGAAAGCAGAATCTGTCGTTAAATGTATCCGCATCCTTGCGGATATGGCAGGTGCCGACGGCATGGTATACGGCCAGTGCCTGGATATCGAAGAAAAGGAACATACGTGGGAGGAAGTTAAAACCATCCACCGCTATAAAACAGGATGTCTGCTCAGCGCGCCGCTGATGATACCGGCTGTGCTGGCAGAAAGAAGTGATGAAGAAGTCGCGAAATGGAACGAGATCGGCTTTATGATCGGACTTGCATTTCAGATCCAGGATGATGTCCTGGATACTCAGCTGAGTGCGGAGGAATTCGGAAAGAGCAATTCCGATTCCCGCAATCATAAATCAACCAGTGTTGTTCTATTAGGGGAGGACAACGCTGTTGCGAAAATGAACGAATTGTATGATTTGGGGAAAGAAGCGATCCGTTCATTCAAGGGGTTCGATGAGGAGGAAGTTCTGGCGCTGATCGATCAGGTCCAGACACGAAGAAAGTAGGTTTTATGACAAATCTGAACAATATTCAGAACCCTGAATTTTTAAAGAAGATGACGGTTAAGGAACTTGAACAGCTGGCAGGGGAGATCCGCTCTTTCCTCATCAGCAATATTTCGAAGACCGGCGGTCATCTTGCCAGCAATCTCGGTGTAGTGGAGCTGACGATCGCGCTGCATTATGTTTTTGATTCACCGACGGACAAGATATTCTTTGATGTGGGACACCAGAGTTATACGCACAAGATCCTGACCGGAAGGGCATCCCGCTTCCCGCAGCTGCGGCAGTACAAAGGTCTCAGCGGTTTTCAGAAGCGCTCTGAAAGCATTCATGATGTATGGGAGGCCGGACACAGTTCCACCAGTCTGAGCGCGGCCCTGGGCATGGCGATCGCACGTGACCTCAGTCATGCGGATTATTATGTTGTGCCCGTGATCGGGGACGGTGCGCTGAGCAGCGGGATGGCGCTTGAAGCCCTGAACCAGATCGGCTCGGAAAAGCGCAACATGATCATCATTTTCAATGACAACAACATGTCCATTTCCCGCAATGTCGGCGCCCTGACCAAAGGATTCTCACGCCTGCGCGCAGGTGC
>CACZPD010000175.1 GCA_902782955.1 uncultured Erysipelotrichaceae bacterium | reverse complement strand
GAGGAAAAGGCTGAAGAAGCAGAAGACGCACTGCAGAAGACAGTTTCCTATGTCAAGGAAAATGCCATGAAGGCAGCTGACTACGCGCAGGACAAATTCGATGAGATCAAGAGCAATCCGAAAGTCCAGGAAACACTGAACAATGTCAGCGCGACAGCCGGCAATATGATGAAGAAGGCGGATGAGTTCACAGACAAATTCATCGATGATGAAAAGAAGGCCGAACTGAAGGAAAAATTCGACAAGACAGCTAAAGTTGTGGATGAAAATGTCCGCAAAGCAGCTGATTTTGCCCAGGACAAATTCGAGGAATTCAAAAACAATCCGAAGGTCCAGGAAAAACTTGATCAGGCTAAGAATACTGCGGCAGATCTTGCCAGCAAAGGAACAGAAGCATTCAAGAGTTTATTCAAGAAAAAAGACTGACCCCCGGAGTGAATCATGAAAAGAGTAACGATTTATGACGTTGCCAAGGAAGCGGGAGTCTCGTTAGCTACGGTTTCACGCGTAATCAACGGGTCCAACATAGTCAAGCAGCCGACAAAGGAACGTGTCCAGCAGGCGATCGACAAGCTCGGATACAAGCCGAACGCGATCGCGCAGGGTCTTGCCCTGCAGAAGACCACGACCATCGGCCTGGTCATTCCGGAAGCGAGCTTCACCTATACCGGACAGATCATCAACGGCCTGATCGATGTGGCAAAGATCTATAATTACAACATTATGCTGCATACGATCACAGAGGGCATTACGGATATCGCATCGGTGATCGAAGAGATCATCAAGTCGCACGTTGACGGCGTGATCATGTATAACGAAAAGCTCCTGGCTCCGGAGATGGAGACCCTGAGCAATTACAATATTCCGATCGTGCTGATCGGCAATCATATCAAAGGCGAGAATGTCTGCAGTGTATATGTTGATGTAGAGAAGGCGATCTTTGAGCTGACAACGAAATATCTCGAGGAAGGCAAGGACAACATTGCCATCATCGAAGACCGCAAGAACCACTACGCCTGCAGGCAGATGGTCAATGGCGCATCCCGCGCCTTCAAGGCAAAAGGAAAAGAATTCAACGGTTATCTGCCGATCCCCCCGGAAATGCGCACAAGTTACGCGTTCCTGAAAAAATGGCTGAAGGATCACCGCTATGACCTGATGATCGGCAACCGTGATTCCCAGGCTATGGCAGTTGTCAACGCGGCCAGGGAGAACGGCCTCAGTATCCCGGATGACATGGAAGTTGTATGCTTCATCGATACGAAGTACAATTCCATGATGCGTCCGCAGATCTCGAGTTTCTCCATTCCTTCCTATGATCTGGGAGCAGTTTCCATGCGTGTCATGACAAAGCTCCTGCAGAATGAAGTGGAGAATGAGAGCGAGATCGAGCTGAGTTATCTGTTCACACCGCGTCAGACAACTAAAGATTGACACCGCGTTTTAACATGGTACAATCAGAAAAGCGATGAAGGGGAAGAGTAATCTGTGACGATTCGCACAAGAGACGCCTCGGCCGGTGAAAGAGGACGATGACGCACAGCTGAATACACCCCGGAGCCTCCTGTCTCAAAAGGCAGGACGTGTGCGCCTGCGTTAAAGGCATAGAGATGAGTGCATCGGAAACGATGAACTAAGGTGGTACCGCGCGAATACAGCGTCCTTAGATATAAAAAAAGGACGCTTTTTATATGGCGTTCTCTTGGAAAGGGTAAAGATATGGAATTTATTGAAGAACTGAAATGGCGCGGTCTTGTCAAAGACTGTACAGATTTCGACGGACTGAAGGAACGTCTGAAAAAACAGGCAGTGATCTACTGCGGGTTTGACCCGACAGCGGATTCCCTGCATGTAGGTCATCTCCAGCAGATCCTGCTGCTGAAGCGGTATCAGCTGGCCGGACATAAACCGATCGCGTTATGCGGCGGCTTTACAGGTATGATCGGTGACCCGCGTCCGACGACGGAAAGAAAGCTTCTGACCCATGAGGAAGTACTGGCCAACGCCGACAGCATTAAAGAACAGCTCGCGCATTTCCTGACCTTTGAAGGGGAAAACGCGGCGATCATGGAAAACAACAACAACTGGCTCGGACAGATGAACCTGCTCGCGTTCCTGCGTGACTTCGGCAAGCTGTTCAATGTTTCATACATGCTGCAGAAGGATACGATCAAGAAGAGACTGGACTCCGGCATCTCCTACACGGAATTCAGCTACACGATCCTGCAGGCGATCGACTGGCTCTCCCTGTACCAGAAATACAACTGTGCCATCCAGATCGGCGGAAGCGACCAGTGGGGCAACCTGACCAGCGGAACAGAACTGATCCGCAAGGTCGAAGGGGACAACGCCGAGGTATTCGGCATCACTTCACCGCTGATCACAAAGAGCGACGGTTCCAAGTTCGGCAAATCCGAAGGAAAGAACATCTGGCTCGATCCGAAGCGTACGAACGCATATGAATTCTACCAGTTCTGGCTCAATACACCGGATGCGGACATCGTGGATTACCTGAAGCGCCTGAGCCTCAGAAGTCCGGAAGAGATCACGGAACTCGCGAAGATGATGGAAGAAGCACCGGAGAGAAGGGACGCGCAGAAAGCACTGGCAGAAGAACTGACACTCCTGGTACACGGGGAAGACGGTCTTGCCCAGGCAAAGCGCATTACCGAAACCCTCTTCCGCGGATCCATCAAAGGACTTTCCGCCGATGATCTGAGAGCCGGTCTTGCGGACGCCAAGAAGTGCCAGGTGGAAGACGGCATCCTGCTCATCGACGCCATGGTGAACGCAGGCATCTGCAAATCCAAAGGTGAAGCGAGAAAACTGCTCCAGCAGGGATCCGTCCAGGTCAACGGGGAAAAGGAAACTTCCTTTGAAGCAAAACTGATGAAGGCAGACGCCTTCGATCAGGAATTCACGATCGTCAGAAAAGGAAAGAAGAATTACTTCGTTCTTACATTCTAATCTTTAAGGTTTGCAGGCAGAACCGGATTCCCGGTTTTGCCTGAACTCTTTTCGGCGTGAAATGCCCATCTGTGTTATAATCCCTTTGAGGTAATTATATGAAGAAACGAATGATCGTTTTCCTGTCTGTGCTGTGTCTGTTCTTCAGCGGATGTCTTGCTGAAAAAAGAAAGACCGCGGCAAAGGAAACATCATATGCAAACTATTATAAACTGATCACGGACAACACGAAGATCATCGATGACAGCCTGTACTACACGCTTTCCACGGAGATCAGTAAGGTTCCGGACGGGACGTACCGTTATTACGTCATCATCGATGAACCGCAGATCGCCATGTACAACTGTGTCCTGATGGCAGTCGAAAATGACGTCCTTGTCGGGGATGCGGAGAAGATCATGCCCTCCATGGGGATCTTTGATTCCTTTTCCTATTGCCTGATCCCGGGCCAGGTCAACAGCAAGGAAGGCTTTGTCAAAGGCCTTGTGATCAGCGGGGAAAGCAGTGAACCGACGATTACCCTGCATATCATGGTGGAGTGGAAGGACGCTACGGGCAAGACGACGACCCGTGAATTCCTGACCAGGAAACTGAAATACAAGGATTAGGTGGACAATGACGGAACCGCAGAAAAATAAAGTCAAACAGTCATTTATTGCCGGGTCCCTGACCAGTAGTGCCGGTGTATTTCTGTCAAAGCTCATCGGCCTTTTTTACGTCGTGCCGTTTAAATCCATTGCCGGCCAGAGCAACATGGCATTCTACTCGGCGGCCTATACCTGGTACAACGTGCTCCTGCAGATCTCTTCCGCAGGTCTGCCGTTTGCGGTGGCGGCCATCGTAGCGAAATACGTCAATAAGAATGACTTCAAGACAGTCGTCCTGGTTCGTAAGCTGTCCACAGCACTCCTGATGGTATTCGGCTTCGTGATGGCGGTCATCTTCATACTGATGTCGGGACCGCTGGCTGTATCGGCCATGGGGAGCCTGTCGGAACAGAATATCCGGCAGATGCAGAATACATATGTCATCCTGTCGCTGGCCCTGTTTGTCGTGCCGCTGCTCTACAGCTACCGCGGCTATTACCAGGGTATGAAGGAACTGAAATCCTACGCGGATTCCCAGGTCATCGAACAGTTCTGCCGCGTCGCGGCGTTGCTGTTCTTCGGCTGGCTGATCGTCTATGTCCTGCACTATGACCGGATCAACGCGATCTATACCGCCGTGCTGGCTACTTCCATCGGAAGCGCCAGTGCCCTGGCTTATTATATCTATTTCGATAAACGGCATTATCCGGCTGTGAAGAACGCTGCCAGATTCCAGAAAACGGAAGCGGAAGATGCCGGGCTCATCCTGAAGGAACTGATCGCCTACGGCATCCCGTATCTCCTTGTGGCGATCCTGGGCAACAGCCAGACGCTGATCGATACGCAGTTCTTTATCCGCACCAATACGGCGATGGGCATGAACCCCAATGACGCGATGCTGCTGCTGGGTATTATTGAAACCAACTGCGACAAGCTGACTTCCATTCCGCAGGTTCTCTCCATCGGTTTCTCCGCCGGTGTCGTTCCGTATATGACACTCTCGCTGGAGAACAGGGACTGGAAAGGCCTGAACAAGAATATCGAAGACTGTCTGGATATCGTCCTCTATATCGCGCTGCCGATCTGTTTCTGCATGTGCGTTCTGGCAGAGCCGATCTATTATGTCATGTACGGGGCAGGGGAACTGGCGTACGGAACTACGTGTCTGCGCTGGGCGAGCCTGCTCGGCCTTGTGACAACGATCTCACCGATCACCAACTCGATGATGCTGACGCTGAAATTCAGGAAGGAAAGCCTGATCTACCTCGGTGTGGGATTCGCGGTCAAGTGCATTACCTTCTTCCCGCTGATCAAATATGTAGGCTATACCGGCGCGATCATTTCCAGCATTCTCTGTTCGGCTACGATCATCTTCCTGAACCTGACCAAGATCAAAAACAAATTCGATGCGGCCTATGCCCGGATCTTTGTCCGCGGCATGAAGATGGCGTCGGCGTGTCTTGCCATGAACGGCGTATTCGTACTGCTGCGCTTTGCCGGCCTTGATATCGTTTCCCAGCCGCGTCTCGTCGCCCTGGCAATGCTGGGCGGCTACGGCATCCTCGGTATCCTGGTCTATATCTATACGACCAACCTGATGAAGCTCCCGCAGGCAGTATTCCATATGAACCTGAAACAGATCGCGAACCGGTTCCTGCACAGGGGTGCGTGATATGATCCGGCTCGATAAGGCACTGGCCAATATCGGCTACGGTTCCCGCAATGAGATGAAGCGCCTGATCAAGAGCGGACGCGTCAGAGTCAACGGGGAAGTGATCACGAATCCGACCGTGCATATACAGGAAGAATCAGATGAACTGATGATCGATGACAAGCCTGTCACCTATCAGAAATACTTCTATTTCATGCTGAATAAACCGGCAGGGGTGATCAGTGCCACAGAAGGCAGGGATACGACCGTGATCGACCTGATCGATGAGAATATCAAAGGTCTCTTTCCCTGCGGCAGACTGGACAAGGATACGGAAGGTCTCCTGATGATATCCAATGACGGGGAACTGACACACCAGCTGCTGTCACCAAGAAACCATATAGAAAAGGAATACTATGTGGAACACAGTATTCCTCTGTCTGCCTATGATGTTGAAATGCTGGAAAACGGCATCTCCAGCGGGGCTGACAGTTTCCGGCCGGCGAAGTACGAGAAGGTCAGCGACCATGCCTGCCGCCTCGTGATCACGGAAGGCAAGTATCATGAGATCAAGCGCATGTTCCTGGCGATGGGCAATCAGGTGACATACCTGAAGCGGCTCAGGATGAAGACGCTGGTCCTGGATCCGGCGCTGAAGCCGGGGGAATACCGGCCGCTGAAACCGGAGGAAGTAAAAGCGTTACAGGATTGAGATATCCTTCGCGGAAGGCCTGGTGAAATCACCGGTTTCCGCATAGTGCTTCAGAAAATCAATGACCTGCGTTGTCAGGGCATTGGGGGTCGAAGATCCCGATGTCACGGCAATGCGGTTTTTATTTCTGATCATATCTTCTTCGATCTCTTCCGCGCTCTCGATCAGGTAGGTTTCCGGTATGCCGGAAGCGCTGCCGATCTTTTTCAGCTGGAAGGAATTGTTGGAATGCGGATCCCCGACGACAAACAGACAGTCGATATCCTGCAGCTTCATCAGCGCTTCCTGGCGCATGCGTGTCGCATTGCAGACTTCCTCGGCAACGACTGCGTCCGGATATTTCCGCAGGCACGCTTCGATCAGTTTCTGCGTATCTGTGATGCTGAGAGTGGTCTGGTTGGTGATCAGCACATTTTCCAGATCATCCGGGATATCATTTTCATCCGTGACCAGATGGATATGGAGACTGAGGGATACCGTTCCTTCGGATTCCGGATGATTCTTTTTCCCGATATAGATGACATCTCCCTTAAGGGCATGATCACGCGCCAGCACATGCGTTTTGGTGACATCGGGACATGTGGCATCAACGACGGTCAGTCCTTTGACTTCCGCTTTCCGGCGCACTTCGTCGCTGACGCCGTGCGCGGTAAAGATCACGATGCCTTCCTGGATCTCATCCAGCAGTTCCAGGCGGGTTTTATTTCTGTCTTCCACATAGCGGATGCCCATCTTCGTGCAGGCATCCACAACATACCGGTTGTGGACGATCATACCCAGCATGGTGATGGTTTTGCCGGGATTGGCAAGGGCAGTATCCCTGGCCAGTTTGATGGCACGCACAACGCCCTGGCAATATCCACGCGGAACGACACTTATGATTTGCATTTTTGTTTCCTTTCTGTACAATGTATATGTTTAATTATATGGTGAATTATGAAGAAATTTGAAGATTTTAATTTGAAAGAAAGTACAAAAGCGTTTATAGCCGGCAACCATTTTACACAGCCGACACCGATCCAGGAACAGGTGATTCCTTCCATGATCAGAGGCAAGGATGTCATCGGTCTTTCGGCGACCGGTTCAGGCAAAACGCATGCTTACCTGATCCCGCTCATGGAAATGATCGATCCTTCCAAAGATCATGTACAGGCTGTCATCACAGCCCCGACCAGGGAACTGGCGATGCAGATCTACCAGCGGGCACAGCAGATGGAAGACTATCTGGAAGGCCTGAAAGTACGTCTGTATATCGGCGGTCAGGACCGTACGAAGGATATTGAAAGACTCGATAAGGAACAGCCGCATATCGCGATCGGCACACCCGGAAGGATCAAGGATCTCTTCCTGAATGACGGCGCGCTGCGGATCGACAGGGCACAGATCCTGATCGTGGATGAAGCGGATATGACACTGGAATTCGGTTTCCTCGATGAGATCGATGCATTTGCCGGCAGGATGGCAGACGATCTGCAGATGCTGGCATTTACGGCAACGATGCCGGACCAGCTCAAGCCGTTTATCAAGAAGTACATGCATCATCCGCTGACCTATCAGATCGAGGATGAGGAGCGTTTCAATCCGGACATCGAACATGTCCTGATTCCGTGCTATCACCACGATTACGCACAGGTGATCCGTTCGATTCTGCCGGGCTTCCAGCCCTATGTCTGCCTGATCTTTGCCAATACGAGGAAAGAAGCTGCGGAGATCGCGGCTGACCTGAAAGAAAACGGCATTGCGGTCAATGAGCTCCACGGCGACCTGACCGGAAGACAGAGAAAGCAGGCAATGCGGAATCTTTCGCTCAACCAGCATACCTATGTCGTCGCAACGGACCTCGCGGCCCGCGGCATCGATATCGATACAGTTACGCATGTCATCTCCTGCGGTTTCCCGGATGACCTGGAATACTATGTCCACCGGGCAGGAAGAACAGCCCGTGCCGGAGGCACCGGTGTATGTTATGCCCTGTACCGGGAAAGCGATCACGAAGCGATCAAATCCCTGCAGAAAAAAGGCATCCGCTTCAAGCACAGGCGGATGAAGCAGGGCAAATGGATAGACCTGCGTCAGTATGGTCAGAAGCGTCTGAAGACAGATGATGAGATCGAAAAGAAGATCGCCATGATCATGACCAAGAAGAATACAAAGGTCAAGCCCGGCTACAAGAAGAAAAGGGCCGCGGAGATCGACCGGATCCACCGTCAGAAAAAGCGTGAAATGATCCGTGCCAAGATCCGTGAAGAAAAGAAGGCGATGTACAAGGAGAGACAGCGCAAAAAGAACATGGGAGAAGATGTATGATCATCGGCTCACATGTCCAGATGAAAGCACCTCTGTTTCTGGAAGGAAGCGTCAAAGAGGCATTATCCTACAATGCCAATGCACTGATGCTGTATACGGGAGCGCCGCAGAATACCAGACGCCGTGAGATCTCTGACATGCGTGTCAAAGAAGCACAGGAGCTGATGAAGGAAGCCGGCATACCCATGGAGCACATGATCATCCATGCGCCGTATATCATCAATCCTGCCAACTCCGTGAAACCGGAAGTCGCGGAACTGGCGGTGGAATTCCTGCAGAAGGAGATCCTGCGCACCCATGAGATCGGTGCCAGATATCTTGTCCTGCATCCGGGTTCCTATACTACGGCAGACCTGGATACCGGTATCGAAACAGCGATCAGGCAGCTGAACGCGGTGAAGGATATTCCGGATGATGTCGTGATCTGTCTGGAGACCATGGCAGGCAAGGGAAGCGAGATCGGTTTCCGCTTTGAGCATCTTGCCCGCATCCTGGCAGGACTGGAACAGCCGGAACACTACGGCGTATGTCTGGATACCTGCCATATCCACGATGCAGGGTATCATGTCGAAGACTTCGATGCCGTGCTGGATGAATTTGACAAGGTCATCGGACTTTCCCGTCTGCATGTCATCCATCTGAACGACTCTAAAAATAAAGAAGGTGCCCGCAAGGACAGGCACGCCAATCTCGGACAGGGAGAGATCGGGTTTGAAACACTGTACAAAGTAGCTTCAAATCCCCGGGTTGAAAAGATCCCCAAGATCCTGGAAACACCCTGGATCGGCAATAAACCGCCGTATAAAGAAGAGATCGCCATGCTGAGGGAAAACAGATACGATCCCTCGCTTCTGAAAGAATAACCAGATAAAAAGCCGGACTATTGTCCGGTTTTGATCATTTCTTCGATCTCATGGATCAGCGTATCACGGATCTCGTCCTGCGGTACTGTCCGTACGGTCTTGCCGTGCTTGAACAGGATACCGGAGTCGTGCCCGCCGGCAATGCCGATATCGGCGCGTCCGGCTTCCTGGATGCCGTTGACCGGACATCCCATGATGGCTACGGTAATATCCGCCTGTACGGAAGAGAGATAGTCTTCCATCTCCTTGACCAGCGGCAGCATGTCATACTGGATCCTGCCGCATGTCGGGCATGCGATCAGGTCCGGTACGTTCTTGATCAGTCCGAAGCATTTCAGCAGCTGCTTGCCGATGATCAGCTCATCCCGCGGCGGACCGGATACGGATACACGAATCGTATCGCCGATCCCTTCATGGAGCAGGGTGCCGAGGGCAGCGCTGGATTTGACGGCACTGCCGGTAAATCCCCCGGCTTCCGTCACACCGAGGTGCAGCGGATACGGGAAGGTCTCAGCTGCCAGTTCATATGCCTCAATGGTCAGTTCAACGTCTGATGATTTGAAGGAAAGGCAAATGTCATGGAAATCCAGTTCCTCCAGGATGTCCACATGCCTCTGCGCGCTTTCGATCATCGCCGCGGCACAGATGCCGCCGTATTTCTCCAGCAGGGGCTTTTCCAGCGATCCGCCGTTGATGCCGATACGGATCGGGATATGCTTTTCCTTGCAGGCATTCACAACAGCTTCGGTATGCTCGCGGGAACCGATGTTGCCGGGGT
>CACZPD010000174.1 GCA_902782955.1 uncultured Erysipelotrichaceae bacterium | reverse complement strand
TCCTCATTCCGGGATATGATCTCATCATTTCGCCGCATGTCATCGAGATTATCGATCCCGATTCCGGTCAGCGCAAAAGAAATCGTATTTCCGCCACGATTCTCCTTTCCGCACAGTTGCCGGAGATCATATTGATGCTTCATGCTCCCCAATAAATATATATCCGGTACATAAAACACATGCCAGTCATCCTGATTGCACAGCGCGGTAAAATATCGTATTCCGTTATAGTTGAGCGTAATGCGGTCTTTCTTTCCTTGATGATTTGTATAATAGTAGTAGTCAAAGGCATGAAATTTGGACGCATCTGTTACCTTTCGTCCGGCCTCTTCCGCCATAGCCCCCCATACCCAGGCAAATGTACGCAGTTTATGCAGAGCCTCGACTTTCTCTATCATACCCCGGTTGATGAAAGCTTCCGTATCGTGATAAGGATCAAATTTCCGTTCTTTCATCCGGAAAATCTGGGCTATCTTCAAAGCCTTTTCATCCAGATCATATTGATCCGGATCCTCTGCCATCAGATGATAGATCTCATGATCGGTATTCCCTGTTTTCTGCATCAGGCTTCTGATGGACTGCCCGACGAAATCAGCGTCTCTGCGCGTCGTATAGCTTCCGCTTTCCACCAGAGTATAATGCTCATATTGTGATTCCGAAAGCGGAACAACAGGCTGGAAATTGGCATATCCATAATCGCAGGAGTCAATCGGGGAAAGGAAGGTGTGCAGCCAGCATGCAGCAAACCTCCGGCAGTCAATAACCACTTTGTTTACCAGATTTCGCGGAATTTTTTCCGGAAAATAGATTCGGATGCTGTACAGTTTCGCATCGTGATCCGTGACCTTCAGCGCCCGGATCAGGCAGTCCTTCATATTATCCTGATCCGCGTTCTGCTGAATGAAGATGACGCCGTCGTCCGCAAGCTTCACCAGATGAATGGCCTGATTCGTTTCCATGACATTATCCGGAAGCTGCTTGACAATATACTGCGCGACCTTTGTATATCGTCCTTTTGCGTCTTTGATTCCCTCAAATCCCAACATCATTCCGGACAGATCAATACATGTCCGGCTCTGATCCGCGATTCCGTCCCAGAACGGAGCGCTCTCCGGAACAATGGAAAAAGTCCGGCTGGAAATGATCGAACTGTCTGTAGACCATTTATACCCTTCCGGGACCGCTACCTTTTCACCTTTCGAAGTCGTCAACTCTGTACCGCGGAACTGCAGTTTGCCGCCCATTGGCAGGTAATCGGAACTGTATCTGTAAAAGCTCAGATTCTGGGGGATCTTTTTGACCGTAACCAGCATTTCCATAAGATCTATCCAGAGCTTGGAGGACTTCGTACTGTCCAGCACCGCTTCGCCCAGAGAAACCATGCCGCTGCCGGAAACGATAATCAGAAACGTCACCTGTGTTCGGTCTTTCAGTTTCTGAACTGCGTACTTAACGATCAAATCCGGGCTCTGAACCGCGTTCTCAAATAAAGCTTTGCCCTGAAAAACCTGAAGCGTTTGATCGATGGATTCTTTCATTCCGGGAGAGCTCAGATCAGCAACATCGTCTGTTAGATCGAGGGCCAGCACTTCCGGATATACCGCCAGGCTGAAAGGCAGATTCAGGGATTTGCTGAAATTGGTATTCCCGGTTTGCTGAATCTCCAGTTCGCTCTTTCCGCCGTTGGGATTTGTTCCGGTCAGTGTTACGTCCATTGTATAGGAGTAACCTGCCGGGACTTTCATCGCCCAGAATCCATTGCAGGAAATCCATTCACAGCCTTCTTCCACATTGTGTATGCCTGTAAATTTTTCACCGTCACTGGATTGGTCCAGCACGTCCGCGGTCACATATTCCTTTTCTTTGACCGGGCTGTTTTTTCCGGAGGCGGCTTTCATTTCCTTTTTCGGTTTTGCAGCTGTTTTACGCGTCTCCTTTTCTGCTTTTTCGCTTCCTTTTTGCGTTTCTTTTTTTGGTTTCTTTGTCTGTTGACTTTCATTCTTGGTCAGTGTAATCACACCGGAATGATCCGTTTCCAGGACGCCTTTCTGGCTCAACATTTTCATAGCTGAGTTAACCGCACTGGTCGACTTGTCCAGATAATGGGCCACGTCGATCATCTTTACCTGATCCTGATTCGCCGCCAAAGTCACGACTGCCTGCAGATAGTTCTTCTGGGTTTCTGTCAGGACAACTCCTACCGGAACATACTGTTCAATTGTATCGTTGTTTCCGTCTTTCTTCTTTCCGCTGGATTCGTGCGATGTACTTTTGCTCTTGTCTTCAACCGGTTGTATTCCGATTTTCAGGTCATTCCTTGCTTCAATGACCGGTGCGATGTCAATATGCTCTGTGGTAGGGGCACCAAAGATCGGATAAAGTTTCCTTGCAGTTTCATCGATATCAGCCACAGACAGCTTCAGCCTTTCTCCATTGATAATCAATGATTCCGCGGCTTTCAGCATGATTCTTACAGTTTCTTTGTACTCATGAGTTATGTCTATTCGTTCTCCAACCACCTGATATAACATCAGGATTGTATCAGGTCCCGTTTCGATGCATATGGCAACCCCTATCATTTTCAGGGCTGACACAATAATCTCATGCGACCCCTTTACCATCATCTCGGCGATTGGATCAGAAGAAAGCTTGCAGTAGTTCCATCCTTCACCGCTTCGCCTGTGTAAGGTTTCAATGGGTCTTTCACCTGCAGGCCTTTTGTCTTTCCCGGTGCTGTTTGCAACCTGCTCTTTGATCAATATCTCCGTTTTCCCATTGATCAGTTTGTTCCCGTAAGTTTTGTTTGGCTTAAAATCAAATCCTGAGGAAGGATCCAGCTGAACACGCTCATTAATCTGAATCAGCATGTAATCACACTCTCCAATAATCGGGGTTATTCTATCCCTGTTCTCTGTATAGCAAAGGCGCTCTTTCCGCACCCGACAGCTCACTAGCCTTTCCGTAGAATTCCGTAAAGGGAAAAGCTTTTTCTATA
>CACZPD010000173.1 GCA_902782955.1 uncultured Erysipelotrichaceae bacterium | reverse complement strand
GAAGAAGAAGGCATCGGAAGACCTTCCACATATGCCATGATCATCGACACGCTGCAGGCAAGAAGCTATGTCAGTCTGGAAAAGACAACAGCTTCCGGAAAGACGAAAGTATTCCGCCCGACGCCGCAGGGAACGCTCACTACCGAGAAACTGGATGAGTTTTTCGAAGATATCATCAATGTGAAATATACAGCTGAGATGGAAACCATGCTGGATGAGATCGCTGAAGGAAACAGGAAAGAAACGGAAACACTCCGTTCCTTCTATGACCGCTTTACACCGCTGCTCGATAAGGCATATGAAAATATGGAAAAGATCAAGCCGGAAAAAGTAGGTGAAACATGTCCGGAATGCGGCGGCGAGCTTGTTTACCGCACAGGCCGTTACGGCAAATTCATTTCCTGCAGTAATTTCCCGAAGTGCCGTTATACCAGGCAGTCGGAAGAAAAGGAAAAGGAAGCGCCGGAGCCGACCGGAAAGATCTGTCCGGAATGCGGCGGTGAACTGCTGAAGCGGAAATCCCGTTACGGCACCTATTTCCTCGGCTGCTCCAATTTCCCGAAATGCAGATATATGGAAAGCCTGAAAGGCGAATCGATCGCTGCCCGGAAAAAGACAGCCAGAAGAAAGAAAAGCGGATCATGAGGACAGTTAATGTGATCGGTGCCGGACTTGCCGGTTCGGAGGCTGCTTACCAGCTTTCCCGCCGGGGAATTCCGGTCCGCCTGTTTGAAATGAAACCGGTAAAACATTCACCGGCCCATAAAAGCGATGCGTTTGCGGAACTGGTCTGTTCCAATTCCCTGCGCTCTGATGCCCTGACGAATGCCGTCGGGCTTTTAAAGCAGGAAATGCGGGAAACCGGTTCCCTGATCATGGAAGCGGCAGATCACTGCCGGGTTCCAGCCGGCAGCGCGCTTGCGGTCGACCGTGAGCAGTTTGCGGCATATGTTACGGAAAAACTGCGCAGTGATCCCAATATTGAAATCATTTCTGAAGAAGTCACGGAGATCCCGGAAGGACCGGTGATCATCGCGACCGGACCGCTGACAAGCGAAGGACTGATGGAGCCGATCCGGAAACTTCTGAAAGAAGAATACTGTTATTTCTATGACGCGGCAGCGCCGATCGTCACAAGTGAATCCATAGACTTTTCCAAAGCATACCGGAAAAGCAGATATGACAAAGGGGAAGCGGATTATATCAACTGTCCCATGACCCGTGAGGAATTTGATGCGTTCTATGACGCAGTGATCCATGCGGAAACCGTACCTGTAAAGGCATTTGAGAAAGAAGTGTATTTTGAAGGATGCATGCCGTTTGAGATCATGGCAAAACGGGGCAGACAGACATTATTGTTCGGCCCGATGAAGCCGGTCGGTCTGGAGAAGGACGGTGTACGGCCATATGCTGTGGTACAGCTGCGCCAGGACAATGCCGAAGCATCCTTATACAATATCGTAGGTTTCCAGACACATCTTACCTGGCCGGAACAGAAACGGGTTCTGCGGATGATTCCCGGACTGGAAAATGCGGAATTCGTACGGCTCGGCGTCATGCACCGGAATACCTATATCAACAGCCCGGTATGCCTGAAGGAAACATACCAGTACAAAGACAGGGAAGACCTGTTCTTCGCCGGACAGATGACCGGTGTGGAAGGGTATGTGGAAAGCGCGGCCAGCGGCATGCTGGCGGGCATCAACATGGCGCATTATATTAAAGGAGAGGAACTTGTGATTCCCGGTCCCGGCTGTATGACAGGTGCCATGGTGCATTACATCACGCACGCTGATCCGGACCATTTCCAGCCGATGAATGCGAATTTCGGCATCATGCATCTGGAACAGGAAGTGAAGAAAAAAGACAGGAAAAATGCCTACGCACCGAAGGCCCTGAAAATCATCGGGGAATTGAAAAATGAAGGAAAACTTTGAAAAGGTCCTTGACCGTTTCCTGGATCATATCCGGCTTTCCAGGACCGGATCCGCCGATACGGAAGACGCGTACCGCAGGGATATACAGCGATTCCTGGATTATCTGCACGACAGGGATATCCGGAGCTTTGACGCAGTCACAAGACAGGATGTCAGTGATTATATAACCAGACTCAGAGGCGGACAGATCACCGGAAAAGCTTTAAGCAAGGCTTCTTTCGCGAGAAACCTGTCCTCCCTGAAATCCTTCTACCGTTATCTCAACCGGGAAGAAGGCATAACAAATAATCCTGTCCGCATGTTCCGCGGCGGAAGCGCACAGAGAAAACTTCCGGAGTTTCTGACATTTGACCAGATGGAGGATATTCTGCATACGTTTGACCTGACAGACCCGCTCGGCATACGCGACAGGTGTATGACGGAAGTGATGTATGCATGCGGTCTGCGTGTTTCCGAATGCGCGGGACTGGAATACAGGAAGGTCAGCCTGCAGGAAGGGTTCCTTTCCGTGATCGGAAAGGAAAGCAAGGAACGGATGGTTCCTTTCTATCCCAGGTGCGGCCGGCTGATCAGGCTGTATCTTGAGGAATCCCGTCCGGTGCTGCTGGGGGAGAACGAGGATAACCCGTATCTGTTTCTTTCCCGCAGGGGAAAAAAGATCACGCCCCGCAGCATCCAGATGATCATCGAGCAGGCAGGCATTGACGCGGGACTGACCATCCATGTGCATCCGCACATGATCCGTCATTCCTTCGCGACGCATCTTCTGGACAACGGCGCGGATCTGCGCATCGTGCAGGAACTGCTCGGTCATGAGAATCTTTCTACAACACAGATCTATACACATGTGACACAGGACAAGCTGGCGCGTGTCGTTGATCTTGCACACCCGCATTCAAAACGGAATCTGTCGGAGGACTGATATGGAAAAAGGGAAATGGGTCGCATGCTGGGGAAATGCCACATCGATCATCGATCAGAAGGAATGTACCTACACGAAGAATATGACACTGCGGTATCCGATCCGTATGTTTCTGTCCGGTTCGAAGATCCGGTTTCATTTTTCGAATATTTCCGGAACGGAACATGTCCGTATCCGCGCATCTTACGCCAGGGAGATCCATAAGCAGGTGATCGATCCCGAAACGGTCCGCCGCATCACACTGGACGGACAGGAAGAAATCGTTATCCCACCGGGTGAGAAGGTCGTCTCCGATGAGATGGAATGCATGATCGGGGCAGGGGAAACGATATCCGTCTCCATCTACCTCGAAGATTATACCCAGATGAATGCCGGCGTCCTGATCACCGGACCGCTTTCCGTCGGATATTATTCCTACGGAAACCATGAAACCGAACGGGTCCTCCCGCTGGATGACACCAGGAGAACAGGATGGTTCTTTTTCCTGAATACCATCGATGTCTGTACGGATGAAAACAACCACGCCCTGATCTGTTACGGTGATTCCCTCACCGCGCAGGACTGGCCGGATTATCTTGCGCTGCGTCTCTGGAAAGCAGGCATCCGGAATACGGCCGTCATCAGACGCGCGATCAGCGGGACACGGATTCTGCGGGAATACAACTGCACGACCTATGCCGCTTACGGAAGGAAAGGGGAGTTCCGCTTCCGTGATGAAATGGATACGGCAGGAGCTGATCTTGTCATTATCCAGCACGGTATCAACGATATCATCCATCCTGTCGGATCAGAGGTGAATCCCTGGCGGCCGTGGAGCGATCTGCCGCAGGCAAAGGATCTGACTGACGGCATCAGGGATATTTATGTGACTCCTGCAAAGGAGATGGGCTATAAAGTTTATGCGGGGACGCTTCTGCCGATCTATGGATGGCGGACATATGCGGATTTCCGTGAATCACTGAAAGAAGAAGTAAACGGATGGCTGAGAACATCCGGTCTGTTTGACGGATGCGTTGATTTCGACAGGACACTCCGTGATCCGCAGGATCCTCGGAAGTTCCTGGCCGCTTATGACAGCGGGGATCATCTCCATCCGAGCAAGGCAGGATACGAAGCGATGGCTGAATGCATCGATCTGTCGAAATTCAGATAAAAGGAGGATGTATGGCGGAAACACAGGTTCAGAAGAAGATCATGATCAGGGGCAGGCTGCAGAAAGTATGGGACACCGTGATCGGTGTAAACAAGTACGGATGGCGCAGCAATGTCCTGCGTATCATTGTGCTGAATGACAGCTGTTTTGAAGAGTATGATACGGAAGAACTGATCACCCGTTTTGAGATCACGGACTATGAGAAAAATGCGTCTCTTGATCTGGAATTCGAAAATGCGGAGTGGCTTGGACACTGCACGATGCTGTTTGAGGAAGAGGACGATTATACGATCCTGGAAGTCATACTTGAGGCGCGCAGCCGCAAACTGACACTGGCCCCGATCCTGAAAAAGACCATGGAAAAGCGGATGGAACAGTATCTTGCAGACCTGCGTTACGAGATTCAGACTTCCTGATCTGAAAACATGCAAAATAAAGGGTTTTACTATTAAATAATACTGGCAAGAGATATCGGGATATGTTATCATATTTTTCGGCATCTCTTTTCATTATGGAGAGGTGTACTTCTCACACAGTGAATTCACCGTTCCGTGCACGTGGTTCTAATCTGCATTCAGTGCGGATGCGCGTGTTTCGGTGTTCGAAGCTGTGGCGGAAAACAACGGAAAGCGAGGTATAAAAATATGACTGTTGTTTCAATGAGGAAAATGCTCGAGAATGGCGTTCATTTCGGTCACCAGACAAGAAAATGGAACCCGAAGATGAAACCGTTCATCTACACTGCCAAAAACGGTGTCTACATCATCGACCTGGAAAAGACTGAAGAACAGCTTGACAAAGCTTACGCTGCTCTCAGAAAGATCACGGAAGACGGCGGAAAGGTCCTCTTCGTAGGTACAAAGAAGCAGGCTCAGGCTGCGATCCTGGAAGAAGCACTCCGTTCAGGAAGCTTCTATGTCAACCAGCGCTGGCTGGGCGGCACACTGACAAACTTCCGTACGATCCAGAAGTCCATCAAAAGACTGCTTGAAATCGAAGAGATGGAAACATCCGGAACGATCAATGTCTACACAAAGAAAGAGCAGTCCGTCATGCTGAAGAAGAAGGAAAGACTCGACAACTTCCTCGGCGGCATCAAGGAAATGAAGAAGCTCCCGGATGCAGTATTTGTCGTAGATCCGCTGGAAGAACACAATGCTGTTGCTGAAGCAAGAAAGCTCGGTATCCCGGTCTTCGCACTGATCGATACAAATGCAGATCCGTCTGTTGTGGATTATCCGATCCCGGCAAATGATGATGCACTCCGTTCCATCAAGCTGATGGTCAGCGTTATTGCGGACGCGATCGTTGAAGCAAAGGGCGGTGTTCTGGAAGTTGCTCACCAGGAAGACGAAACTGTTGAAGACATCACAATGAAGGATGTCATCATCAACGTAGAACAGCAGGCAGCTGAATACGAGCGCAAGAGAAGACAGAAATATGAAGAGCGCCGTGCGCAGATGCAGCAGCGCCGTCAGTACAACGGCGAAAGACGCATCTTCAAGAGAGACGCTAAGCCGGCAGCAGACAAATCTGCTGAAGCAAAAGAAAAACCAGTAGTAAAAGAAGAGAATAAGGGGGAATAATCATCATGGCAAATATTACAGCTTCAATGGTTAAAGACCTTCGTGAAAAGACCGGTGCCGGAATGATGGACTGCAAGAAGGCGCTTGTTGAATCCGATGGTGATGTTGAAAAGGCAATCGACTGGCTCCGCAAGAACGGTATCGCCAAGTCCGAAAAGAAAGCCAGCAGAGTCGCTGCGGAAGGTCTGTCCAGAATTCTGACAGACGGAAACAAAGCCTGCATCGTTGAAGTCAACTCCGAAACAGACTTCGTTGCCAAGAATGAATTATTCCTGGAACTGCTCGACAAGACACTCAAGGTTCTGATCAATTCCGATGTCAAGACAGCTGAAGAAGCATATGCATTACCGGTAGACGGCGCTACATTAAAGGATGTATTCATTAATGCAGTCGCTACGATCGGTGAGAACATCACACTCCGCCGTTTCACAAACATTGAAAAGGCAGATGATGAACTGTTCGGATGCTACATGCACCAGGGCGGAAGAATCTCCGCTGTTGCAGTTGTTAAGACAACTGATCCGCAGGTTGCCAAGAACATGGCAATGCAGGTTGCTTCCATGAACCCGACATACATTTCCCGTAATGATATGCCGAAGGAAGTTATCGACCACGAACGTGAAATCCAGGTTGCTCTCGTCAATCAGGATGAAAAACTGGCTAACAAACCGGATAAGGTCAAAGCCGGCATCGTTGAAGGACGTATTTCCAAGAGTCTGCAGGACATGTGCCTGGTAGATCAGGAATTCTTCCTGGATACAAACATCAAATGCGGTCAGTATCTGAAGGAAAACGACTCTGCAGTCAAGAGCTTCACAAAATACGTTGTCGGTGAAGGCATCGAAAAGAAAGAAGAAAACTTCGCAGCAGAAGTCGCTGCAATGGCTAAGTAAGCAAAACAGCAGACCTCAAATGAAAAGAATGCACTTATATGAATGCATTCTTTTTTTCTGTTTTGATCAGCGTGTGTCTTTATCGACCCGTTTGAGAAGCAGTATGGAAATGATTGCAAACAATACGATGGTTCCCAGCATGAATCCCCAGCAGGTCAGGATATTTGATGTGGTAGTCTCATATGTAATATTGGTGTTGTAGGCACCGCACTGCAGGAGGAATTCATCAAGTTTCTTTTCCTGCAGGACTTTGTCAGTGATCATTTTGACCGGCTGGTATCCATTGACTTCCAGTCTTCTGAATTTCCATACCTGGTTCCATAAAGATACCATCGGGAGTGAATTATATCCGCCCAGTGCGCACAGGCTCATGACGCCCCATTTGACGATCGTCAGTACTGTCAGTTTCTTTGCGGCCCCGGTCAGATAGATCAGTTCCCCGGAAAAGATCAGTTCAAACATCAGCATGAACGGCATGACTGTCATAGCCGCTGTCGTGTTTTTGACGAAGCAGGATATCGTCATCGAGATCATATCCGCGGCGTACGTGATCAGGAACAAGGAGACGGCGAAATCCACTGTGAAATTGCCTGTGACAGCCCCGTTTTCCGGAAAGTGCACATTGGCGATGCGGCAGATCAGGATAAGGATCCCTGTCTGGATCATGCAGAGGATCGCCTGGTAGATCATATGCGCGCCGATATAGGATGTAATGTGCATGCCAGCCCGGTGTTCACGCTTGATGATCGGTCTTTCCCGGCAGATCACCTGGATGGAATTGAAGAACCCGTTCCACAGACATACACAGACGAGGGAAAAGCATCCGCCTACGGTGCCTTCCTGTGTTTTGAACATATTTGCGCCGACTGCGAAAGTAACCATGCCGGCGATCAGGGCGGCCATAGGGATCATCTTCCAGTCGTTCTGATAGATAAACATACGGAACAGTTTGCCCAGATAGATGCCGGTCTGGGCGATTCTTCCTTTATGACGTATATGTTCACTCATTAGGATCCGCCTCCTTTTCCGGGGTGCTGTTCTGCCGGTTCATCAGAATGGAATACTTTTCAATGAACTCGTCAGCACGGCCTTCACCGCCTTCTGATTTTTTATTGATTGCCATAACGATCTCTTCCATGGAATTCTTACCGAAGAATTTCTTTGCCTCGGATGGCTTTCCCGAGAAGACGAGTCTTCCGACCCTGCCGGAATCCCTGGCCAGGACGATGACCTGGTCAAACATTTCCGCCACACGGTCCGGGGTATGTGTGATCGCGAGGACGATGCTTCCCTGGTGCGCGATATCACGCAGTTTTTCAAAAAGCTCCCTGGCGATAACACCATCCAGTCCGGAATCCGGTTCATCGAGGATGAACAGTTCCGGATCGGAAATAAGTTCGGTTCCGATGGAGATCCTCTTCCGCATACCGCCTGATTTTTTGGAAACCAGTCCGGTGCTTCCTTCGGAAAGGCCAAGTACACCCATGACGTCCGCGATCCGGTTCTTTCTGCCGGCAGAAGTCGTATTGGAAGGCATGCGCAGTTTTGCGGCATCCTGCAGGGTGTTGTATACGGTATCGTGTCCGCGCAGCAGGTCCTGCTGGGGGACAAAGCCGATACGGTATTTCATCTGTTCATAATTATCGTAAATATTCACCCCGTTGAGGTAAATGGAAGCGTTCGCTTTTTCGTAACCGAGGATCGCATTGATCAGGGTAGTCTTGCCGGCGCCGGATCCTCCCAGCAGGAGGACCAGTGAGCGGGGCGGGATCGTGAAATAGATATCTTTCAGCAGATAGCGTTTTTTGGTCATATCCCTGACGGCGCGGTCTTTCAGGATAACAGTCAGGCCTTCAGGGCTGACACTGTTGATATGAGAGTCAAAGTAGATCTTTGCAGGATCTGTACCCGCAATCATATCCGCATCCGGATTATAACCGAGATTGACAGGCTGGAACTGTCTGCCGAAACCGAAGATCAGGGCACCCGCCCAGGTTACCGGTCCCCAGAGCAGCAGCCATTTTTTATTTCTGCCGAAGACACGGCATATTCCTGAAAAGATTCTGAGACGATAAAGAAGCTCCGTCAGCAGCAGGACAAGATTGAACAGGGCGAGATGGCCGTAATAACCGGAACTGCGTCCCTTAACAGCGGAAGTGACGGTGAGAACGACTTCCACGAGTTCCAGTACCATGCATACGACGCCTTCTTTTTCCGCGTACGCACATTCCGCAAGCTTATAATAACGAAAGCCGGGAATCAGGGCACGCCATCCTTTTTTTCCGCATTTCTTAAAGATCATCCAGAATCCGGCCGTTGTGATCAGGATGGCAAAAATACGGTATACAAAATAAAAATCAAAATCTCTGAGACTAAACATGACCGTTATTTAATCCTTTCTTATTTATTGTAAAGCATTTGTGCTCTGAAAAAACATATGAATTGCAATTGATTGTACGATAAAACATCACCGGATTTTCCATGTTCGTTCAGACAGCCTTCACATAAGGATGGAAAAATATAACCGTAACACAAAGGAGGTTTACGGTTATGAAAAAAGAAGGCATCATCATGATGTTATGTCTGTTCCTTTCAGCAGGTTGTTCAGCGGCGGAGATTACTGCAGAAGAAGCAAATACAACTGAAAAACAGGAACAGGTACAGGAAACACAACCGGAAAAGACAACAGCTGAATCTGCTGAGAGTCTCTCAGCGGAAGATATATTTACAGACCGTGATATGGAACAGGAAGCAGATCTGTCAGAAGCTGTGACGTATGAAAGTAAGGACGGGGAGACCGTCACGATCACTAAAGCGGGAGTATATGTCTTTAATGGAACTGCAAAAAACTATCAGATCGTCGTGGAAACAGGAAGCAAGGATAAAGTACAGATTGTACTGGACGGGCTGCAGATAACAAACGAAGACAAACCGGTCATCTATGTCAAGTCAGCGGATAAGGTTTTTGTCACGACCGCGGAAGGTACGGAAAATACCCTGAAAACGACAGGGGAATTCAAAGATGACGGTGATGAAGGCACAGACGGCGTGATCTATTCAAAGGATGACATTGTACTGAACGGAAAAGGTACGCTTACCATCGAATCCGGTGACAACGGCGCTGTATCCAAGGATGACCTGAAAGTCACCGGCGGTACGCTCAATATCACCTGTGTCAACAACGCCCTGCAGGCGCATGATTCCGTTGCGGTTGCGGACGGCAATATTACGATCGTTTCCCAGGATGACGGTATCAAGGCAAAATATGATGAAGACGACAGCGTAGGTTATGTCTATATTTCCGGCGGCACGCTCAATATCACTGCCAGTGATGACGCGGTCCATGCGGAGACGATCCTGCAGATCGACGGCGGAAACATCACTGCCGATGCGCATGAAGGTCTCGAAGCTACAGTAGTCAGGATCAATGACGGGGAGATCTCGATCAAGGCAAGTGATGACGGCGTCAACGCGGCCGCAAAATCCAGCACATATACGCCGCTTCTTGAAATCAACGGCGGTACGCTGTCAATTGAAATGGCGCAGGGTGATACAGACGCCATGGATTCAAACGGAAAACTGGTCGTCAACGGCGGCACGATCACGATCACAGCGCAGTTTGCCTTTGACTTCGAGACCGGCTCGGAATTCAACGGCGGAAAGATCACAGTCAACGGGCAGGAAGTGACGCAGATCACGGAATCCATGATGACAGGCGGCCGGGGCGGTATGATGAATGACCAGCGGAAAAATGACAGGCAGACGGAAACCCCGGACGGGGAAACCGGACCGACAGAAGATCACGGCGGAAGAAAGCGTGGTGACTTTCCGGAAAAAGGCGATTTCCCGCAGGAAGGTGAACAGAAACAAGGTGCTTGACTCCATACAGGCGTATCGCGAAATGCGCCTGTTTTTCTTTTCCCTGAAACAGACAATGATATATAATTTGAGGGATAAAGGAACAGATATGAAATTAAGCGAAGTAAAAATAGGACAGACCTGTGAAGTGAGATCTGTCGGCGGGGAAGGGGAACTGCGCCAGCATTTCCTGGACATGGGACTCGTACCGGGAATTGCTGTTACGGTAAAGAAATATGCACCTCTCGGAGACCCGATGGAAGTGGAACTGCACGGATATGAACTGACCCTCCGGATCTCCGAAGCCGAGAAGATCGAAGTGACGGAAAGCGAAAAGAAACCCAGAATATTCGAACATAAAGTCAATCTCAGGGAACATCCCGGGTTAGGCGAATACGGAAAATCGCATGATGCCAAAACGGAAAATCCGCTGCCGGATTCCACCGTTCTGCGCTTTGCGCTGGCCGGCAATCAGAACTGCGGCAAGACGACCCTGTTCAACCGGCTGACCGGTTCCAACCAGCATGTCGGCAATTTTCCCGGTGTTACGGTGGAATCCAAATCGGGATCGATCCGCGGTGTAAAAAATGCTGAAGTGATCGATCTGCCGGGCATCTATTCTCTTTCGCCTTACAGTTCAGAGGAGATCGTTTCCCGTGATTATATTCTCAAGCAGAAACCGCACGGGATCATCAATATCGCCGACGCGACGAATATTGAAAGAAATCTGTACCTGACCATGCAGCTGATGGAACTGGAGATCCCGATGGTGCTGGCACTGAACATGATGGATGAAGTGCACAACAACGGCGGCAGTATCCGGATCAACGAAATGGAGGAGATCCTGGGTATCCCGGTCATTCCCATTTCAGCCGCGCACAATGAAGGTATCGAAGAACTTGTTTCCCATGCCATCCATGTGGCGAAATATCAGGAAAAACCGAAGCGGCAGGATTTCTGTGATGAAAAGGATCACGGCGGTGCCGTACACAGATGCCTGCACGGCATCATGCACCTGATCAGTGATCATGCCGAAGCGTGCGGTCTGCCGCTCCGCTTTGCGGCAACGAAAGTCATCGAAAATGATGCCCGTGTCACAGAAGCACTGCAGCTGGACCGGAATGAAACGGAAATGCTGGAGCACATCATTCTGCAGATGGAGAATGAATGCGGTATGGACCGTAAAGCTGCCATCGCCGATATGCGCTATACGTTTATCGAACGTCTCTGCCGTGAAACGGTAAATAAGGCAGCGGATACGATCGAATCCGTACGTTCCGCTTCCATTGACCGCATCCTGACCGGCAAATATACAGGCATCCCGGTATTCTTCGGGATCATGCTGTGTATCTTCTATCTGACATTCAACGTGATCGGACCGGTCCTGCAGGGCTTCTGCGAGGATCTCATCACAAAATTCGGGGATATGGTCACACAGTTCATGACGAACATAGGTGTTGCGGATGTCCTGCAGTCCCTTGTAAATGAAGGCATCATCAGCGGGGTGGGCGCAGTACTCTCATTTGTGCCGATCATCGTGGTGCTGTTCTTCTTCCTTTCACTGCTGGAAGACAGCGGTTATATGGCAAGGGTAGCGTTTGTAATGGATAAACTGCTCAGAAGACTTGGTTTGTCCGGCCGCAGTATCGTACCGATGCTGATCGGTTTCGGGTGTACTGTGCCCGGTGTCATGGCATCAAAAACACTCCCGTCCGAGAGGGACAGGAAACTTACGATCCTGCTGACGCCTTTTATGAGCTGTTCCGCAAAACTGCCGGTATATGGTTTTTTCTGCCGGATCTTCTTTCCGGATAAAGCAGGTCTTGTTGTAGCGCTGCTGTATCTGCTCGGCATCGTAACGGCGATCCTGTTTGCGGTCGCCGCAAAGCATACGGTCTTCAAAGGCGAAGCGGTCCCGTTTGTCATGGAACTGCCGAATTACAGACTGCCGCGTATGAGCAATGTCCTGCATCTGCTCTGGGACAAAGCCAGGGATTTTATCGAGAAAGCCTTCACGATCATCCTGCTGGCTTCGATCGTCGTCTGGTTTTTCCGGACATTTGATCCCGGACTGCATGTGGCCGGGGAAGAGAACAGCATGCTTGCCATGTTCGCCAGAAATCTTGCCGTGATCTTCAGACCGCTCGGCTTCGGTGACTGGCGCATAACGACAGCGCTGATCGCAGGTTTCCTGGCCAAGGAAAGCGTTGCGGCTACACTGTCCGTCCTGTTCTCATCCAGGGAAACGCTGATGTCACTTCTGAGCGGTGCTGCGGTTGTCAGTCTGCTTGTATTCACACTGCTTTATACACCTTGTGTCGCGGCGATCGCCGCTGTCAGAAGGGAGCTTGGGGCCCGCTGGGCAGTACTGATGGTGCTCGGCCAGTGCTCGGTTGCCTGGGTGATCTCCTGGGCTGCGTATCTGCTGTTTACGGCTATTTAGCGCCGGATTATAATGAAGAAAATCAGAAATACGAAAGGATAATCGTCTATGAAATGCAGAAAATGCGGAGCGGAGCTCCCTGATCTCACCATGTACTGCACTGTCTGCGGTGCACCGCAGTTTGAACCGGAAAAGAAAGATATAACGCTGACTATACCGGATGCCATGAACAGCAAAGTTGTTATCAACAGCTGTTCCAATATGACCGCAGCCCTGACGCAGATCCGCGGTCTGACCGGACTGCCGCTGGCAGATATCCGTAAAATGCTGCAGAGCTTCCCGGCCGTCCTGTTCAGTAATCTTTCCGCCGATGAAGCGGAAAATACCGCAAGCATGCTGAAGGAAGCGGGAATCGATGCCGAGGCTGTACATCCGGAAACAGAGAAGAAAAAAGAAGAACCCGAGCCGGAAAAGCCGGCTGAGACAATTCCGGAAAAACCTGCCGTACCCGAAACAGAAGAACCCGAACCGGAAGTACCTGCACCTGCGGAAGAGGAGCCGTCCATTGAACTGACCATGGAACCTTCTGTCGTTCCTGACAAACCGGAAGAACCGCAGGAACACGTACCGGTATTGACACTGGAACCT